>NZ_JADBTZ010000327.1:0-7924 GCF_020245885.1 Microcystis sp. M165S2
AAGGCCGAATTTGAAGTCTTTTCTGAACGAAACCCCCTACTATCTGTTGTCAAGGTTCAGTTTTTAGCTTGGTTATCGCTTTTTCCATTGTAGCTTAAAGCCGTCCTAAAAGGACGGGGTTTTAACCCAAATTTTCGATAACTAAAAATATCCACAACTTTCCATTGTAGAATAACCTGCCTAAAACCGACAAAATTTAAATATTAAACTATGGAAGAAAAAGGCTATCCTGCCGAAAAATCAGCAGAAATTCAAAAATTATTAGATACAGCCACTTTATTTGTCGGTTTATCCCCTGAAAACCTCGCTCAAGTTACTTCTCATGCTGTCACCCGCACTCATCCTGCTAATCAGGCGATTTTATTAGAAAATGATTGGGGTGGTTCGGTTTACTTTATTCTGGATGGTTGGGTGAAAATTCGTACTTACGATACGTCGGGTAGAGAAGTCACCTTAAATATCGTCGGTAAAGGGGAAATAGTCGGAGAAATGGCCGCTTTAGACGAATCTACCCGCTCCACCGATGCTATCACCTTAACCACGGCCACAATTAGCAGTATTCCCGCCCAAGATTTTATTAATCTGCTCACATCGGAACCTTTAGCGGGAATTCATCTTTCTCAATTAATGGCCAGGCGTTTGCGTCAACTTAACCGGCGTTTACGTTTGTGCGAGGCCGATAGTCTCTCCAGAGTCGCCGATACTTTACTCTTTTTGGCCGAAGGTCAAGGACAAAAAAGCGGCCAGGGTACGATAATTCCTAATTTACCTCACCGGGAATTGAGTAGCATTAGTGGCCTGGCCCGGGAAACCGTGACCCGATCCTTGACCAAATTGCAGAAAAAAGGCCTGATTCAACGACAGCAGGAATCTCTCTGTATTCCCGATCTGGCCGCTTTAGGAAGATCGATCTCCTAAATTCAGTTATCAGCTTCTGAAGGCAAAAGGTAAGACCCCCCAACCCTAGGGCTGATTCATTCTCCGAATCTAATTCTTTTTTTTGCTACCCTTAATCGCTTATGAGGTAAGCTAGGGAGCAGGGGAGTACAGGTTTTTGCTTTCATGGTAGGTTGATTCATGAATCAACCTACAAAGCACGACGTTTTGACAAATTTTCAGCTATTTATTCCGAGAATTAGCTTAACATAGGAAAAATAACAGTTTTTGGTGTTACTAAGAAAATATAATGAGAGAAATTTGGGGTTCCCTATTTATTTTTTTAGTCTGTCCTATAATCGGGGGACTGCCTCTGATCGATTGGATAAATTATCTAGTAACCGGACGTAAATTATCCCAATTAGGGACTGGTAATATCGGTGTAACTGCTGCCTTTTACCACGGAGGAAAATTAGTGGGAATTTTAGCAGTAATTTCGGAAGCAGCCAAGGGAATTATCGTTATTTTCCTAACCCGTGTCTTTTTTCCCACCGGCTCCTCTTGGGAATTATTAGCTTTAATTGCCTTAGTTATGGGGCGCTATTGGTTAGGAAAAGGCGCGGGAACTACTAATGTTTTCTGGGGATTAATTGTTCACGATTTTGTCGCTGTTTTTCTCACCTTAATTATTAGTGGGATTAGCTTTACTATTTTTCGAGAAAAATCTACGGGTAGATTGGTAGGATTATTTTTATTAGCTTTAATTCTCACCTTGCGCCGTCCCCAGGATTCAGGTTATATGATAATTGCCATTGCTTTAGCCTGTTTATTAGGGGCAATTTTTCAAAAAATAGCCGACGATTTAGACTTACCTGAAGCAAGTGTTAACAATGAATCAAAAACTATGTTTCGTTTTTTTCGTGGAGATCGATCGCTCCAAACTCTTGATGACAATCTGGCAGCTTCAAAAGTGGGACAAAAAGCCGCCACTTTAGCCTATCTTAAGCGTGCCGGTTATCCCATTCCTCGGGGTTGGATTTTACCACCAGGGGATGATCCACAACCATTAATAGAATCTCTTAATCCTGATATTAATCATCCCTTAGTAGTGCGATCTTCCGCTATTGGAGAAGATAGTGAAACCGCTTCATCTGCGGGACAATATACGACAATTCTTAACGTCATCGATCGAGAAAATTTAGCAGCGGCGATTTTGAGTTGCCAAACCTCCTATAATAGTCCTAATGCTGTTAATTATCGACTCGATCGAGGTCAAGAAAACACGGCCATGGCTGTGTTAATTCAAGAACAAATTCGAGGAGTTTTTTCGGGAGTTGCCTTCAGTCGTGATCCGATTAATCCTCTCAGTTTAGATGTAGTTATTGAAGCTTTACCCGGAGATGCCACCAGAGTTGTATCGGGAAGAATCACCCCCGAAAGTTATCGGGTTAATTTAGAAGAAAATATCATCATCGGAGCGGGAGATATTCCCCCAGCTATTATTCAACAGGTAGCTAATCTTTGTCGGCAATTAGAAACCCTTGATCATGGCATTCCCCAAGATATAGAATGGACTCATGACGGACGAAAATTATGGTTATTACAGTGCCGTCCTATCACTAATTTACAGCCAATTTGGACAAGAAAAATCGCAGCTGAAGTTATCCCCGGAGTGATTCGTCCTTTGCCTTGGTCAATTAATCGTCCTTTAACCTGTGGAGTTTGGGGAGATATTTTCCAGTTAGTTTTAGACAAAAAAGCCCTCGATTTGGATTTCAAGGAAACAGCGACTTTACACTATCAAAGAGCTTATTTTAATGCTTCTTTGTTAGGAACAATTTTCCGTCGCATGGGATTACCTCCAGAAAGCTTAGAATTCCTGACCAAAGGGGCAAAGTTTACCAAACCACCCTTAACGGCAACTTTGGCTAATTCTCCCGGTTTATTAAAACTTTTAGGACGGGAATTACAGTTAGAAAAAGACTTTAGCCAAGATCAAAAAAACTATTTTATCCCGACGCTCGAAAAAATTAACGCTACTTCCCCAGAAGCTTTATCTTCAGGGGAGATTTTAGAGCAAATTGAGGAGATTTTAACCCTCTTAAAAAAAGCCACCTATTATAGTATTCTTGCCCCTCTTAGCTTCGCTTTGCGTCGCAGTATTTCGCAAGTACCTTTTGAGAGATTGGATAACTCCCAAGCACCAGAAATAGCCTCGATGCGATCGCTATCTGAACTGAGAAAAAATACGATCGATCGAGATTTTGACTCAGCTTTTTCCCTCTGGTTAGAAACCTACGGTTATTTAAGCGAAGTGGGAACCGATATTTCGATACCGAGATGGCGAGAAAATCCCCAATATCTGCTACAATTATCCTTAGATATTCCCAACAATAATAGCCATAAAAAAGTTAAATCTTCCCATACTGTCCAAAAAAGACTAAATATCAAAAACCAAGTCACTCAAGTTTACTCCCGTCTTTTAGCTCACCTACGCTGGCATTTTCTCGCATTAGAAAACCTCTGGTTACAGCAGGAAATATTATCGGAGACGGGAGATATATTTTATCTAAATTATTCAGAAGTTACCCAGTTAGGTCAGAATAATAAAATCGCCAATCTTAACCAGATTATCCACCAGCGTCGCCAACAATTCCAAGAAAACTCTCAATTAACCGATATTCCCTATATCGTTTATGGACAACCCCCGCAAAGAGAATTTTTAGTCTCGAATTTAACTGCTAAAAAACGCTTACAGGGAATTGCCGCTAGTGGGGGGACAGTGGAAGGACGAGTCAAAATTATGCCAACCCTACAAAATCTAGAAATTGCCCCTAATACTATTCTCGTTATTCCCTATACTGACTCAGGATGGTCCCCTTTATTATCCCGGGCTGTGGGCATTATTGCCGAGGTGGGGGGACAATTATCCCATGGTGCTATTATTGCCAGAGAATACGGAATTCCGGCGGTTATGGATGTGCATAATGCCATGAAATTGTTAAAAGATGGTCAATTCATTCGTCTCGATGGCAGTCAAGGAATTATTGAAATTCTCTAGGCATTAGGTGTAGGGTGTGGAGTGTGGGGGGGTCACTGCGTGCGCGTTGCGGGGGAAGAATAAATAAAAATAATCTCCTGAATACTGACTCCTAACCCAATGGTAGATGTGGGATTTTTGCGGGAGTCCTATTTTTCCCAAAAATATAAGCAAAAACTATGTATTAACTCCAAACACTTGAGAATATTTAAATTAACATTCCGCAATATTTACAAATTCTTAAAAATTAATTGAGAAAGATTTTTATTTAACAACGATGTTGCAATGGTTACAGCAATTTGATAGAATTTCATAGTCGGTTATTCTATGCGTTTTTGGGCAGCAACGTTTGAAACCCTTGCCACACCTAGAAGGTAATCCTAATGAAGACAGGTAAATGAGTCAATTTCACCCACAACGATGATCTTTTTTTTGTGTAGTTTTATTGCAAAAAAAAAGTTTTTTTGACAAAAAGCACAAAGTATGAATTAGGAAGTGGGGTAGTGGGGTAGTGGGGTAGTGGGGAAATTGAACTAAAACCCCAAAACCCCAAAACCTAAAACCTGCCTTCTGCCTCTTGCCTCTTGCCTCTTGCCTCCTCTAACATCTTCCCCAACAGCCAACCCCTAACACTCCTTTTGCCGAGGTTATCTGCTATTTTCCAATAAAAACCTTCTTTCTGCCCGAACAATTGCCTCTCTAGTGGCTAAAACTGCTTCTGTATCCACCGAAAGAGAAGTCACACCCCAAGCAATCAGATCATCTATAATTTCAGGATACTGAACGATGGCCATGCCGCAAACCGAACAGGGAATCTGTAAAACTTTTGCTTGAGTGATAATTTGTTTTAAAGCTGCCCTGACTGCGGGATGACGGGCGTTAAAATATTCTGAGAAATCTTCTCGATCGCTACCTAAAAGTAATTGAGTTAAATCATTAGTACCAATAGCGATTAACTGTACCCCCGCTTGCACATAATCCCCCAATTGAAAGATTACCCCCGGTACTTCCACCATTATCCCCAATTGAAAAGAAGGGACTTGAGTGAGTAAAGCCGATTGTACCCGTTGCCGGCAAAAAATAAATTCTTCCACTCCGCGGACAAAGGGAAGCAGTAAATTAATATTGGTGGCGCTGGTGGTTTGTACCCGTCGTAAAGCTTGCAATTCCAGATCGAATAGAGTCGCATCTAATATATAACCATGGGTTCCCCGACTGTCTTTAGCCGAATGTTGAGCATCAAAAGAACGGTAAAATAAAGGCTTAGGCTGGATACTAAGGGCAAATTGTGCGATTAAATCACTTAATCTCTCGATTAATTCCCCTTGATGCTCTGGTGTTAACCATTCTTCTAGGCTACGCTGGGAAAGTAACTCTAAAATCATCCATTCTGAGCGCAATAAACCGATCCCATCAATAGGCAGATTTTGGATTCTGGCAATACTTTCAGTTTGACTGAGATTAACCATCAAACGGGTGGCAATTGCCGTCCCGTCGGTTTCTCTGGGGGGTTGCGGGGGTAAGGAAATATTTTCCTGAGATGCTAGAGAAATAATTCCCCTCGTACCATCTACTAAAATTATCTCTCCTGAGCGGATAATTTCCGTGGCATTTTTCACCCCGACAATGGCAGGAATGGCTAATTCCCGGGCTAAAATAGCACCATGGCTAGTTAATCCCCCCTGTTCCGTGATCATTGCTCGAATTTGGCGTAAATGGGGCAGTTTTTGGGGAGGTAAATTAGTAGTAACCAGAATGCAATCCTGAAAATTTGCCTCTGGGGAGTCGAAATTGCTGATAACTTTTGCCACTCCCGATACCAACCCCGGGGATGCCCCTAATCCTCTTAGGGGATAATGGGAGGTAGTAGCGGTGATTTCCTGACTGTGACAGTTGAGAATATAAATTTGACCATCCAGCATCATCAGCCATTCTATGCTGGTTAACGTCGGTTTTTCCGTAAGCAGAGATTGAACCAGTTGACAAAGGCGATCGATGGCGAAATTATCTAAACAGTGGCTTTCCTGTAAACTGGGTGCTAATAATTGTGGCGCAAGCAGATTACTGTCAGTATTGAGATAATAAGCGCGGGATTTATTGCCTAATTGCCGACTGCGTAATTGACCGGAGCGATCGATAATATAGGTATCCGGTGCCACTTCTCCATTCACTAAACTGTGTCCTAACCCCCAAACCGCCTGAATTTGCCAGTTATCGTCATTAATCAACACATTTCCCGCACAATTGGCCGGTAATAACGGTTGTACCAGTAAAGATAATTGAACGTTTTCTAAACCAATTCCCATTTTTCGCCAATAAAATAGACTTCTGGCGCTGAATAACTCCGCCCAAGCTTGTTTTAGGGCATTTTCTAGATTATCTGCTTTAATTCCACTGATTGGGGCAGAAAATAACCCTAGAGTTCGCCGAGCCAGATTGGCTGGTAGGGAAAAGCGCCATACTAGGGTATCCATGGATAATTGTGCCACGGCCGCCCCTAGTTCTTCTAACCAGAGAGGAGGAATTGCTGCTTGTAAAATGGCGCTCCGACTCTTTTTAGCGACTAATTGCAGAGCTTTTGCGTCATCTACGTCTAAATAGAGGGAAGATTGCGGAAAATCAGTCAAGAACGAGTCAGCCTTGTTGATAGTTTCCAAAAATTCCGCAAAAATGTGGTTAAAAATGGCAAATCCCCTGATAATTGGGTATCCTCGCTGGTGTAATTCACTGGCAATAAAAGCTTTTTCCCCCACCAGGGGGCGATCAGAAGCACTAATGCGATCGAGCCAGCAAAGAATGGTCACGGGATTTGTTAAGAATGATGAAAGGATTCTAAAATAATCTATGTGATTTTTGTAACTTTTTACTTCTACCTGCTAGTTTAACCCACCGTCACTATCTTGAGGATGATCTGGGAAGTAGGGTGTGGGGAGATAGGGAAGTGGGGAAGCTGTCTCATCACCCCATCCCCCATCCCCTATCCCCTAACCCCATCCCCTATCCCCTATCCCCTATCCCCTGATAGCTGATAAGATAGGATTCGGACAATATTTGATCGCTGCGAGAAATTCATGGACACACCTGCGAAAGTTTTGTTAGTGGATGACGAACCGGGGGTTCGTGAATCTGTGCAAGCATATCTACAGTACGGGGATGACTTCGAGGTAAGAACTGCTAGTAATGCTAACGAAGCCTGGGATTTACTCAATCAAGAAATTCCGGAATTAGTCATCTCCGACATTATGATGCCGCAGGTGGATGGCTATCAGTTTCTGAAGAAATTGCGCGAAGATGCTCGTTTTCAGACAATTCCCGTGGTTTTTCTCACTGCTAGGGGGATGACAAGCGATCGCATTCAGGGTTATAATGCCGGTTGTGATGCTTATTTATCCAAGCCTTTCGATCCCGAAGAATTAGAAGCATTAATCAAGTCTTTAATCGAGCGCCGTCGTCAATCCTTGCAAGCCACCAGCGAAAACGCTAGATTAGAAGAAATTGCCCGAGATATCCGGGAATTAAAACAGCAGGTGGGACAACATAACACTTTTACTACTACTCCCCCCCCGATTAAAATTGACCTTACCCCCCGGGAACAAAGTGTTTTAGATCTGGTAGCCGAGGGATTGATGAATAAAGAAATTGCCAGTCGTCTAGAAACCAGCGTCAGAAACGTAGAAAAATACGTCAGTCGCTTATTTAGCAAGACTGGTACTAATAGTCGCACGGAATTGGTACGTTTTGCCCTAAAACACGGTTTAACCAGTTAAAATCGACAGAGACACAGATTATAAGTAGTCGTGCAAAATTAATTTTGCACGACTACTTAGGGTTTGCTGAATAAATCTAAAAACCTTGTTGGATAAGACTTTTAGACTTTTTTCCCCTCGAAAAGTGCCTTAGCCAGGGGTGATCGGGGGGAAAATTCAGGGACTTTTTCCCTGAAAATTAGGTAGTTGACCACCTGAAAATCGATAAAACCCCACACCCCACACCCCACACCCTGCCCCT
>NZ_JADBTZ010000328.1:0-11747 GCF_020245885.1 Microcystis sp. M165S2
AACCGCACTTTTTCTCGGTCAATGATGACAATAAGTTATAGCTTAGAAGCTAATCAACAACTAAAGCTTATGCTTGTAGCTAAGTGAAATCATTGATTAAGAGACCTGTGCTTTTCAATAACTTTTTCAGCAGACCCTAGTTAAAGCTGGTTCATCCCAAGATAATCTTTTAGCATATCCTGTCCGGCCTCCGTGATTTTTGAGACTATTTTTCATATATTCTTTTTGAATATCCATCGGCAAATTCCGCCAATTTCCTCCTGCGGGAACTAAGGACATAATCTCTTTTTTTCTTTCTTTATATTCTACTCCCAGAGAAATTGGACAATTCTCTAGAGCTTTTTTCAAAGAAATAGTATAGTTTTTATATTGGGGAAAAATGGGTTTAATATTTAGGTCTTGACGGGTGGCAATAATAATTAATCTTTCTCTTTTTTGGGGAACATCGAGAAATTGAGCCGATAAAACTTGATAAGCAGCATAATAACCGATTTCCTGTAAAGCTTGCAGCATTAATTGCAGGGTTTCTCCTTTTTTATTACTTAATAATCCTCGAACATTTTCGGCCATAGCAATTTTAGGTTGTACTTCCTGTAAACAACGAGCAAATTCAAAAAATAAGCTCCCTCTCAAATCTTCTAATCCTTTCCCTAACCCAGCATAACTAAAAGGTTGGCAGGGAAAACCTCCAGCTACAATATCTATTTTGTCTCTAAAATCAGAAAATTTAATCTTTTTTATGTCTTGATTTATAACATTCCATTGCGGTCGATTGAGTCTTAAAGTATTAACACAATCTTGGTTAATTTCCACCAGTAATTGCGTTTTTATTCCCGCATTTTCTAAACCTAAAGCCATACCACCACAACCAGCAAATAATTCAAGAACCGTGTAATTAGTTGGCTCAACAGTTTTTAAAATTCTCAATTCTCTGGGGGATTGGTTATTTTTAAGATTGGTTAATTCATCCAGATTAAATAACCAATCAACTTGATTGATTTTCTGACCTTTGATTAATTTTTTCTTTTGCCATGTTAGTATTTCTGTGGTAGTGACACCGAGAATATTAGCGGCTTTTTGTAGATTTACCTGAGTCATAACCAATAATTAGCAACTTATCTACATCTTGATTATACATCAAATTAGCTAAACTTGATGTCGAGAAAATTTTTAGAAATATCCTTGATATAAAACATTTTCCAGTGATGGATTTGTATTATCAATATGAGTTTGTATTTTATCGATCATCCTTTGAAACACATCGGGATAATATTGAGAAGCATCCAAAAAATCTACATATTCCTGTCTGTGCAGCTGTCTTGCTTTTGAGGAGCGATACTCTTGTCGAAGATTAGCGGTCATACGCTTAGTTTTTCGTATAATTAACACATCATCAATTTGAGTAGAAATTATTGAAACTGGTGTCATATCAAGAAATTCGCAAATCAAAAAATATAAAGAGTTAGGAACGGCAATTTTTAAATCTCTACTTGTGGCTACAGCTTCCTGAAACATAGTTTTATCTAAATTAGTTTTGCACTCTGCACAAACATAGCCAAGATGAGACTCAATCAATTCATGATTTTGAAATTCTGGCTCAAAAGATGACTTTAGATATAACTTTTTGCCCAGTATAAAATCCTGATTTTTGCTTCTAATATTTGCTTGACCACCTTGACCAATATTGCCGAGAGAGGATAGGAAACTTAGTCCAGAGAAGGTATTTCTTGGACCCAATTCAAAAGAGTTATCTATTCCTTATAAACTACGTAAAACCAGCTGCGGTAAAAATTCTTCTAATATAGTATTATCTAATTTTAACTGTCCTTTCTGTCTATACAAAAAGTTATCTGAACTATCAAAAATCAAGTCAAGTTCAATAAAACGCTTATATCGGTTAGTAGCTGACACTAGCTTTTCTACTGCATCTGCTTGACCAGAATTAATCGATTCTAACTCGATAATCCACTGGCGATATTTTATAATAGCTTCTTCTAAACGTTCCCGATCAGATTCTGGCAACCGAGGATTGTTAAGACAGGCAGTTATTTTTGTGTAGTGAGGACGAGAAAATTCGTTCATGTATTTTTGTTGATGTTCAAATATTAACAGGATCAATATATAATCTCTTATCTAAAATTGGTGTTCTTTGAATATTATTGACTTTGGCAATTGCTGATTGTAACCATAGCTGGTTTTCTGGAGATACAAAAAGCCTACTGCTTTCCAATACCTCGAATGCTACCTCTCTAGAAATTTGTTCTATTACCTCTTGGCTAACTTGATTATTTAAGTTGATAAAATTAATTATATCCTCTATAATAACTTTACCAAATTTATTCTTAAATTTTCTTTTTTGTCTTAATACTTTCTGGAATAGCTTGGCTTTGATACCTATTTTTTCAATAATATCAGCATTATAAAAAGGTACGCCAAGAACGTTAGATTCTTGTCCTACAATTAAAACAATTCTTGCTTGCTGCTTGCTGACTCTTGCCAGTTCTTTTAAAATGTCACCCATATCTAAACAGTATTGTACTACAGTGTAGAAACGATTACTCCTATTTGCTCTATTAGAACCAATTTCTGACTTGGCTATCTTGAGTAAATCCCATCCTAAGATTTCAGCAGATTGACGATAATTTTGATGGTAATTAAAAACATTTATATAGGGTGGAGAAGTCACAACAAAATCTATCTGATTATTTTCTAGTGGTAGAGAACGAGCATCAGATAATCCAACCCTGATCGGTTTTTGAGAGTAGGGAAGATTAGTAATTATATTGCTAAGATGTGAAAATTTTTTCTGAATAAATTCCTGAGTAATTTTATTCTTACATACATCAAGAATGATTACCAAAGCATCAAATAAAACCTTTGACCGATCCGGTAGCATATTCCTAGTATTTTGCAATTTATCTACTAAATTTTCTACTTGGTCACTGACTTCAAAAATTCTCAAAGGAAATTCTTGATCAATGATATTTCTCAGGTTTTTAAGAACTTCTTTTTTTTGAGAATCATTGATAAATTCATAGGTATGACTCATGATATAAGCAGCGGGATTAATCTCAAATCCATAAGCTTCTAGGGATAAATAACTTGCCTCTAGCAAAACAGTGCCGCTACCCACAAAAGGATCGAGGATGACCGAATTAGATGGGCAATAATAAGTTAATATAGTTTCAATCAGTTGGGGTGAAAACTGACCTCGCCAAGCAAATAAATTGGCTCTATTTTTCTCAATAATGTCAAGTTTTTCTTGGGGTATAGGTTGATCAAAATCTGGCAACTTTCAATCTCCCTCTATTGCTAAGAACAAAATTCAAGTTCTACTTTATCTAGAGAACAAACACTATAAAATGTCGGGGCTGAACCAGGTTCAACCCCTCAATATTTTTCTACTTGCGCCCCGGAACTGTATATTTAAAATTCATCGGGCCAGTATAACCAGAAATCTCCGCCAATTTCTCTAATCTTTGGGTTCCCGAATATTCTTGACCCTTAATAATCCAAGTGGGGAAACCTTTAATTCCGGCATCGCGACAAGCTTGGGGATTACCATTAACCCCTTGGGGATCGCATTCGATATAAACCCCTTCTTTTTTGAGGATTTCTCCAGCTTCCTTACCAAATAACTGTTTTTGATCGTAACAGTGGGGACACCAAAAAGCCCCGTATTCCTTCGCACCAATTGCTTTTAAATGTTTAGCCAGGGCGATTTCTGCTTTTCCCGAAACCGTGGTTACTTCCCAACCATACGGGGGTGTAGCAGCTGTCATTGGCCGGGTAATTTCTTCTTTTCCTGCTGCCACCGTGGGGGAATTTACTCCCGCATAAACCGCTAAAGTTCCCACAAAAGTAATCATTGCCACTACAACCATCGGCAGTATAATTTGTCCTAAACCTTCCCATTCGCGCCCGATAATTGTGAGAATTAATAGGGTTAAAGCGAACAAAGCCGAAGTGATGCAGTAGGGACACAATTCCTTTAATTCCGTGGCTAGAATATACATTAAATAACCACTAAATACCGCCATCGCCGTCGCCCCTGCTAACAGCAATAACCAAGTATTATTTTCTAAACTTTTGCGGAGATTTTTCTGAGTTTCCCCATTGATAAATAGAGGACTGAGGGAAAAAACCGCCATGGCCATATAGGCCAAAAAACCGAACAAACTCAAGGGCAGCCCGAAAACCGTAGCGTAGGGACTATTAAGAACACCACTACAACCAGCCCCATCACTAGCCCCGGCGGTACAGGCAGCAGCCCCTCCCGTCAGTTTGGTAATGGTTAAATAGCCGGTCAGAATCGCCCCCACGATCGAAACCCCCCCAATTAGGGGCCGGGAGTAGCGATGAATCCAAGGTACAGAACGACGACGCATAATATTATTTAGATTAAATTACAGCAGAATTCAGGAGTCAGGAGTCAGGAGGGAAATCGTTACTTAATGAGATTTTCACAAATCGAAATGTACTTTGTCGAAAGGAAAAATCCCGTAACGATATTGTGTTAATTAGGACGTTTTCAATTCCTAAAAACTTAGGATCGCTATCCCCTGAAACTATCCGCCATTCTAGCAAGGGGTTATGTGGACAGAGGCAAAGAAGGGAGAGAATTATTAATTTTTGCTTTTTGATCGTTGATCTGCCGGGCCGTTTCCACAAATTGCGACACCCGGATCGGATCCACCGGTTCAGTAATTTTGCCATGACGCTTGAGGGAACTAGCCACGATCACCCCATCGGCAGCCGGCAGTAACCGCCCGATATTGTCCAAATCAGCCCCGCTGCCGATAAAAACCGGTGTTCCCTTGGCCGCCGCCACTGCCAGTTCCAAATCCTCAAAACTAGGGGGGCTACCGGTAGCCCAACCGGAGAGAATCACCCCGTCTGCTAGTCCCCGTTCGATCGTATCTTGAACTGCCGTAGTCAGATTAGGAGTTGCCAAGGGGCGGGCGTGTTTAACCAAAACATCCGCTAAAATTTTGACCTCAGACCCCAATTCGCGCCGATAACGCAGGAGTTCGTGGGCCTGACCCTCAATAATGCCCTGATCGGTAGCCATAACCCCCGTTAGCACATTAACTCGAATAAATTGGGCCTTGACACAGGTAGCGATCGCTAAGGCACTATGGGCATCATTGCGGAGAACATTAAGACCGATCGGTAAGACCACCAGATTTTTAATGCGATCAACAATTAAAGTCATGGCACTAACCACGGCGGGATCCACCTGTTGCTTGGTAAAGGGGGCATCAAAAAAATTCTCGATAATCAAACCATCAACACCACCGGCAGCCAAGGCCGTCGCCTCCTGTTCAGCCCGCTCGATCACCGTCTTGAGACTACCACCCCAACGGGGGGAAGTGGGCAGGGGGGCGAGATGAACCACGCCAATAATCGGGTTTTTTGTCTTGAAAGTTGCAATTAAGTTCACAGCGTCTACTACTCTTAGCGTCCCCAACCAGGCGCCGCTCACCCATTTTAACAGGGTCAAGGCCTAGCCACGGGACCCAGGGGGGAAAATATTTTAACTGCTAATGATTTTATCAAGTCCGGAATCCGTTAAAATGTCTTAACATTAGAGAAGTTTAAGATTTGGTTGATACTCGATCGCATGGGCAATAAGCCAACCATCGCTATCTCACACCTAGGCTGTGAGAAAAACCGGATCGACTCCGAGCATATGTTAGGACTGCTGGCCAAGGCTGGCTATCCCGTAGATAATGACGAGGAGTTGGCCGATTACGTTATCGTTAATACCTGTAGTTTCATTCAAGCAGCTAGAGAAGAATCCGTTCGCACCCTCGTGGAACTGGCGGAAGCTAATAAAAAAATTATTATCTCCGGCTGTATGGCCCAACATTTCCAAGATGAACTCCTGACGGAATTGCCGGAAGCCGTGGCCATTGTTGGCACGGGAGATTATCAGAAAATCGTCGAGATCGTGGAACGGGTAGAGACGGGAGAACGCGTCAAGGAAGTCAGCGCCGATCCCACTTTTATCGCTGATGAAAATCTACCCCGTTATCGCACCACTACCGAAGGAGTCGCCTATCTGCGGGTGGCCGAAGGCTGCGATTATCGCTGTGCTTTCTGTATTATTCCCCACCTGCGCGGCGATCAGCGATCGAGATCGATCGAGTCCATTGTAGCCGAAGCGCGACAATTGGCCGGCCAAGGAGTGCAAGAATTAATTCTCATTTCGCAAATAACAACCAATTATGGGTTAGACTTATATGGCGAACCCAAATTAGCGGAACTCTTGCGAGCGCTGGGAGAAGTCGATATACCTTGGATTCGCGTTCACTACGCTTACCCGACCGGGTTAACGCCAAAGGTTATCGAGGCGATCCGAGAGACCCCGAATGTTTTACCCTATCTAGACTTGCCGCTACAGCATTCCCATCCCGACATCCTGCGGGCGATGAACCGTCCCTGGCAAGGACGAGTCAACGATGGCATTATCGAGCGGATCAAGCAAGCTATCCCGAACGCGGTTTTACGAACGACTTTTATCGTCGGTTTCCCCGGAGAAACCGAGGAACATTTCAGCCATCTGCTGGAATTTGTCAAGCGTCATGAGTTCGATCACGTCGGGGTGTTTACCTTCTCCGCCGAAGAAGGTACAGCCGCTTTTGACCTGCCCAATCCAGTGCCACAGGCAATTATGGACGAACGCCGCGAACGGTTGATGTTAACTCAGCAACCAATCTCGGAGCGCAAAAATCAAGCTTATATCGGTGACACTGTCGATGTTCTCATCGAACAGGAAAACCCAGAAACAGGGGAGTTAATCGGGCGTTCCGCTCGTTTTTCCCCGGAAGTGGATGGCTTGGTTTATGTGACAGGGGAGGCGATTCTAGGTGCGATCGTACAGGTCCGAATCACTTCGGCCGATACCTACGATCTCTACGGCGAAATAGTCTAATTTTTCCATTTTTCTAATTTAATTCCCACAAAACAATCCCTATGACCACTGGTTTCAACAATTTAGGTTTATCCGATAGCCGTCTTCAACACCTAGAAACGCTTGGATTCACCACCCCCACCGAAATTCAATCCAAAGCCATCCCTCTCCTGTTAGAAGGCCATGACATGGTAGGAATGTCGCAAACGGGAACCGGCAAAACTGCCGCCTATTCCCTGCCTTTACTCGAACGCATGGACACCAAAAATCCTAACGTTCAAGCTTTAATCCTCACCCCCACCCGGGAATTAGCCCAACAGGTGGCCAGCGCCATCAAAGATTTCTCTGATGATCGTCGTCTCTTTATCCTGACAGTCTGTGGTGGTCAATCCATGGAACGTCAGATCCGCAGTCTGGAAAAAGGTGTCCAGATTGTGGTCGGGACTCCTGGCCGGGTAATCGATCTGCTCGATCGCAAAAAACTCCATCTAGAATCCCTAAACTGGGTAGTCCTCGATGAAGCGGACGAAATGCTCAGTATGGGTTTCATCGATGATGTTAAGAAAATTCTGCAAGCATCCCCCTCCACCCGTCAAACCGCCTGTTTCTCGGCAACTATGCCCCGGGAAATCCGCGATTTAATCGCTAATTTCTTGAAATCTCCCGTTTCTGTGACGGTTTCTCAACCCCAGGCCGCTCCTGCTAAAATCGAGCAGAAAATTTATCTGATCCCTCGCGGTTGGACGAAATTAAAAGTCCTGCAACCCCTGTTAGAGATCGAACCCCTAGAATCGGCGATTATTTTCGTCCGCACCAAGCAAACCGCGGCCGAATTAACCAGCAAACTGCAAGAAGCGGGGCAAACGGTGGATGAATACCACGGTAACTTAAGCCAAGTGCAACGGGAACGACTGGTGCAACGTTTCCGCGAGGGCAAAATTAAATTAGTGGTAGCCACGGATATCGCGGCCCGCGGTCTAGATGTGGAAAATCTCAGCCACGTTATTAACTATGATCTGCCGGATAATGCCGAAACCTATATTCACCGCATTGGCCGCACGGGCCGCGCCGGTAAAACGGGAACTGCTATATCCTTAGTAGAACCGATCGATCGGCGTTTATTACGTCAGATTGAACAGCGTTTGCGTCAACGTCTGGAATCTAGTCCCATTCCTAGTCGCACCGAAGTAGAAGCAAAACGCCTGACCAAGCTGCAAAATCAGCTAAAAGAGGCTTTATCGGGGGAACGTATGGCTTCTTTCTTGCCTTTAGTGCGGGATTTAAGTGAAGAATATGATCCCCAAGCGATCGCGGCGGCTGCCCTGCAAATGATCTACGATCAAAATTGTCCCCAGTGGATGAAAACCGATTGGGAAGTTCCCGCACCGGCGAGCAGTAAACCAGTGATTAATAAAACTCCCCGCGGTGGTGGCAATAAGTATCCTTCTAAGTCGAATAACCGTCCTTCCTTGGACAAAAAAATCGTCTTTCAGGAACGTTAATTTTTAGTTCCTGAATAGATAATTTTAAGAGTTGATAGACCGTTTTGGTTCTATCAACTTTTTTTTGTGTATAATTCATAAAAACTACACATTGAATTCCTCCTTTTTCCCCTTAAAAAAGGGGATACCGAAGCTAGGGGGATCGATTCTCACGAGACATCGACCAGCTAATCTGAGCCTGAAGATAACCGCTATAATCTACTTATCAATAGTTAATAATTTCGATGAATCGATCGCAACTTATCCACAGGCAAAGCTGGTTAATTGAACATTTGCCGGGGTTAAGTGACCAAGATTGCCAAAAATTAAAGGATTGCGGTATCGACACCACCGCACAACTTTTGCAAAAAGTTCGTCCGCAATGGGGTAAGGAAAAATTAGCAGTAAGAATGCAAATCCAGGCTAAACATATTAATAAGTGGGTGGCAATGGCGGAATTAGCCTCGATTCCCGCCGTGGGTTGTCAATACTGCGGTTTGCTGGTTCATGCCGGTATTGCTTCCATCCCGCAATTGGCACAGACATCAATTCAGCAATTGCATCGACAGATTCTCCGCTTTCAGGTGGCTAATCTGCAAAGACGCGATTTATGTCCCGATATCGCGGTGATGTTAGCTTGGATTGAACAGTCAAAAATCTTAACCAGAGAGTTAAAATAAATGCGATTTTTCGGTATTCCTAAATAAGCCTAAATTTCTTGACAAAAATCACTACTCATGCTTTTAGTTTGAGCAGGAGAAATAGAACCAACGCTTTTAATCTCCACATAATACACTGGCTCAAAAGTGCCAGCAAAAGTCATTTTTATCCCCGATTATAAAGCTGTCATCACATAGGATTAGACCAGAAGATATTAAAAAGAATACACGGCTGTTTTGATATTTTGATAGTTATCATCTAGGTCTGATTCTAAGAGAATAATCGCAGTAATTCTTCTAGTCATCTCGCTTACTTCCTGCACTTCTGCGATAGTTAATCCCCGTCCTAATAATTTTTCCTCGCGATAACTTAGCCATTTTTTAATGACTTGATAACCCCCGATGGTATATTCCCATACCCGGGATGGTATATTTTGCCAATAGGCTCGATCATTGAGATAAATATCATAGGTTTTCGTTCCTAATAATTTTCGCATTTCTGGGCTAATTACGCTCATTTCTGCGGTTGTATATTGTCTTGCGATCGCTTTTCCTTTACCCGGCATCGTCACGCCATTTTTACCCCCATGTCCCCAACCAACGTTAATAATTAAATCTCCCTTATCTGGGTTTAAATTTACCCCATCAGTGCAGGAAATCAAGGCGATTTTTTGCAGTGCAGGAGTCGGTTTTTTTGTCACTCCTATAACGGGATTTTCTGTGTCTAAAAGAGAGGCGATCGCTTGTCCTAGTTCGGCAGATTTAATTAATAATTCTTGGCTTTTGGGAAGGGGAATTCTTGGGAAGTCTTGACGAATACCGTCGGCATTTTCCCCAAGATACAAGGGAGAGTAACCAATAGCTAATGCGTGCAGCCAAATTAAGGACGCATTCTCGATATTTTCCTCGAGATTATTAATACCCATTTGCTTTAAGTATTGACGAGATTTTTCCGAGAGATTAGCTGTTAGAGTGGTGTCGATAAATTCTTGTGTATTGAATAGTGTGGCTGTTTTATTTTCAGTTAATTTAGTCCTTAGACGAATAGGAAAACAGGAAGCATCAGGAGATAAGAGATGATCGTCAGATAATCCTATCGCAAAATAAAAGGGTGAACCTTCCGAAGTTTTTGCCGATTTAAAACGACTGATTAAAAATGAATTTCCTTCCCAACATTGTAACCATAAGCTCGGTCTATGTTCATTCCATAAAGGACGAACAGCAGTATAATAACAATATCTAACATCAAAAGGTCTAATTATGTATCGTTGTAAATTTTTTGAATTATAAGATTCTAAATTTATGATTTTAATTCGAGCTTTCTTGGCATCAAAACGAGCGGCATCTTCCGTTAATCCAGTTTTTAAGGTTTTCAGTTCTTCCCATGTTATCGAAGTATCATAATACATTTTAATTCTTGTTTCTCAACTTGATTTATCAATATCAATTAATGCTCCTCCCCTTTTTTCCATTAATCCATTGCTAGGTGGTTCTTTACATAAATCTGTTAACTTTGGCCATGCTAAATATTGAGAAGAAACATCGGAGGGACGGAAAGAATAACGATTAGATTGTTCTGGTTTAGATACTTGATAAAAATCATCAAAATCTTGATTATTTAAACTATCTAATAACTGTTCTCGTTTAGAAACTCCCCAGAAATGGCGAAAATAGACATCAATATTTTTATTCCTTACTTCCTTTCTTACCATTAATCCGATAGTTGTCCCGACTCGAATCCCTTCCTTATTGTATTGAGTAGAAAAAACCCTAGGATCGGGATTACCTTCGGGGGTTAACTTTCCTGTTTCCCGACTATCACCATTGAGACAATCAAACCAAAGACGATCAAATTCTTGTAAAAATCTTTGCCGCATCACCACAAAAGAAGGATCAGCGAGATAGGAAAAATTAGAAATATAACAAACAACTCCTTTACCGGTATTTTCAGAGATACATCTTTCTGCTAAACGAAAAAAGCGCACATAGAGATCATCCAAATTAAACTTTTTAATCCCCCAATCGGAGATCAAACCCTGTTTATATACTTCCACTAAACCTGCTTCTTCCGTGGGACTGGTTCCAGCAAAAGCATTGTAGGGAGGATTACCGAGAATAACTAAAATCGGTTTACCGCGCTTAACTTCATCAGCTGCCTCTCGTTCCTTATTTAACTCCGGAAAATTTAATTGTAGCTGTTGAATTTTCTGTTTGCTTTCCTCGTCTGGGGGTTGCCAACCGGTTAAAGCATTAGTCAGATAAACCCCGACGCGTTCACTATCTTCTATTAAAGGTACACCCAAACTTTGCAGGAATAAACCTAATTGTAGATGAGCGACGACAAAAGGAGCGGTTAAAATCTCGAAACCGAAAATTCTTTCTATCGCTGCTTTTTTCACCAAAGCCATGGCTAAAGCACCCGACCCATTTTCCTGTAAAGTATCGGTAATATAGCGCAAAACCTCGACTAAATAAGCGCCGGTTCCACAGCAAGGATCGAGAATATAAACATCGGGATTAGCTAAACCGTCCTCGATATTTAATTCTTCTCTTGACACTCCCCGCTCTAAAGAGACGGGGATTCTTGGTTCACAGAGATTACTTGCTTAGACAGAATTGCTTCTGAAAAAGTAGAGGTATTCTCTCCCCAAGCGTTTATTGGATCTAGCCCAAAGGTTCCGGTATGCCCTA
>NZ_JADBTZ010000329.1:0-26917 GCF_020245885.1 Microcystis sp. M165S2
CTGATAACTGATAACTGATAACTGATAACTGATAACTGATAACTGATAACTGATAACTGATAACTGATAACTGATAACTGATAACTGATAACTGATAACTGATAACTGATAACTGATAACTGATAACTGATAACTGCCCTAATAACTTTTAAACTTTTAACTTTAAGCAAATGCGTAATAGCGGACTCCTATCAAAAACCAAAGTCAAACTAAAACCGAAAAAACCGCTCAACTCGCCGAAGCGGCCATCGCCGAATAAATTACAGAATAAAATCACAGATAAAGAGCGTCTAGTCGGTCGTCAGCGTCAGTCATGGCTAATTATGGGATTAATTAGCATTGTCCTGCTAGGAGGAGTCGGCTCACGCTTGGCATATTTACAACTGCAGCAAGGACAAATTAACCGAGAAAGGGCAGAAAATAACCGGATTCGCATTCTTCCCAAACCCCCAGTCCGGGGCAACTTATTTGATCGCAATGGCAAAGTTTTGGCCACGGCCCGCTTAACCCATGCGGCCTATATTTGGCCGAAATCCCAGCGTAATCCCGCTCAAAAACTCAATCTTGACCGTTTAGCCAGTATTTTAGGCATTCCCAAAAGCGACCTAGAAAAACGCATTAACGAAGCGGACGAAAACCCCTCCACCCTGATCCGCATCGCTAGGGGTTTAACTCCAGGCCAAATTATCGCCCTAGAGGAATACAAAGACGAATTAACCGGCATTGAAGTGGACGTGGAATCAGTGCGCTACTATCCCAATGGCAAAATCGGGGCGCATATTCTCGGTTATACCGGGGAACTAACCCCGGAGGAATATCAAGCCAAAAGACCCCAGGGCTACCGATTGGGAGATGTCGTCGGTAAAATGGGTGTAGAAGCCGCCTACGAGTCAAAATTGCGGGGAGAATGGGGGGGAATGCAGTTAGAGGTCAACGGATCGGGACAAGTAATCCAAATTCTCGGCCAAAAAATTGCTAAACCGGGGCAAGATGTCACCCTGACACTAGATTTAAAACTCCAAAAAGCCGCCGAGGCCGCTTTAGGAAAACGCAAAGGTGCGATCGTGGCGATCGATCCCCGGGATGGTTCCGTGCGGGCCATGGTCAGTTATCCTAGTTTCGATCCCAATGTGTTCTCGGCCCCAATTACCACCACCACTTGGAAAAAACTACAAGCGGAGGGCAACCCTTTTGTTAACCGCGCTCTGCAAGGATTCCCCCCCGCTTCCACCTTTAAAGTCGTCACTGCCACTGCCGGCATGGAATCGGGTAAATTTCCCCCCAATACGGTCTTAAATACCTTTGCCGCCCTTTATGTGGGGGGGACAGCTTTTGGAGAATGGAATCACGCCGGTTTTGGGCCGATCGGTTTTGTCAGGGCCATGGCTATGAGTAGTAACACTTTTCACGGTCAAATTGGTCGCGGGGTGGGGGGTCCGGCTTTAATTGCCATGGCTCGGCGCTACGGTTTCGGTCAGAAAACCGGTATAGAATTAGCGGAAGAAACTCCGGGGTTAATTGCCGATCGCGATTGGAAACTGCGTAATTTTAAAAACTGGGATTGGTCCGTAGGGGATACGATTAATATGTCGATCGGTCAAGGATTTACCCTCGCAACTCCCCTACAAGTAGCTGTGATGTTTGCTGTCCCCGCTAACGGTGGTTTTTTGGTGAAACCGCACCTTTTACAGGATGCCCGCGATGTTAAGGAATGGCGAAAGTCTTTGAACATGAAACCTAGCACCCTAGACACCCTGAGAAAGTCCCTGAGAGCCGTGGTAGCGGAAGGAACGGGTCGGGCCCTATCGGACCCCGCTTTACCGCCCGTAGCGGGCAAAAGCGGCACGGCAGAAGCACCTCCCGGGAAGTCCCACGCTTGGTTTGGAGCTTTCGCGCCCTTCGACAAGCCCGAAATTGTCGTGGTCGCCTTTGCGGAACATTCCGGCGGTGGTGGTGGTAAAGTGGCCGCACCTATGGTACGTCAGGTAATGGAGGCTTATTTTAATGTGAAGCCGAAAGAAGAAAAACCAAAGCCTTAGAGACCTGTGGCGGTAAGTGGCACACAGCGTACGGTAATTCCCGTGGCCGTGGCAATTTTTTGCGCCCAAATTGCCAATATTTCAGCGTTTACGGGTTTGAGAATTTGCATTCCGTCGGCAGCGGTGAGGGGATTATTACCGCGGGTTTCTAATTGTCTTTGTCTTGCCCGGGGACGGGTCGGGGTGTTAAGTTGAATTTCATCCGGTTGTAGCTGTTGCATCAAATCGATATACTGGTCTTGATCTTGGGGCGACCAAGAGGCCAGCACCATGGTTTGAATTGCTAGTTTTCCCGACCATTCTTGGCGAAATTGTCTTAATCCCGACCAAAGAATCTGCCAATCCAGGCCGGGGACTGGACGGTTAACCCGTCGCCATTGGGCTTCGGAAACAGCATCGATTTTAGCGGCGACGATATCAGCTTTGCTCAAGTCTTGACGCACTCGGGCATCTCCCAAGAGGGTACTATTGGTTAAGACCGCCACCGGCCGCCTGGTCATTTCCTTGACGGTGGCCAGTATTTCCCCTAAATTGAGGGCGAGGGTGGGTTCCCCGCTACCACTGAGAGTGACTATATCCACATCCCAAGGAGCAAAATCCCTTAAATCCCTGCTAATTTGTTCGCTGGTGATAAAAGTTTTTCGTTGCTCGGTTTTTTGCTCAATTTCTCCTAACTGACAGTAGGCACAGTTAAAGGAACAGGTGGAAACTAAACCAATCGGATCAATGCCCAGGGAACTGCCGAAACGCCAAGAGGCAACCGGACCATATACGGAGCAGAAATAATCATGGCGAGCAGTCATCGAACATACCGAAAAAACACGGAGAGGGAGGGATTCGAACCCTCGGTACGGTCTTACGATTCGTACAACAGATTAGCAATCTGCCGCATTCGACCACTCTGCCACCTCTCCAAGATGACATTATTTTAGTCTAACATGAAAGGCCAATTTTTGGCAAGTAATTTTTGGGCAGTTAATCGCTTAAACGACCATCCTCCATGTTGACAATGCGATCGGCGATGTCGAGAATCCGGTTATCGTGGGTGACAAGTAAAATCGTGCAACCTTGTTCTTTTGCCAATTTCTGCATGATTTCCACCACATCGCGCCCGGATTGTTTATCTAAGGCCGCGGTCGGTTCATCAGCGAGGACTAATTTGGGATGACTGACGAGGGCGCGAGCGATCGCAACCCGTTGTTTTTGTCCCCCCGATAGATCATGGGGATAGTAATCAACGCGGTCACCTAAACCCACTGACTCTAGAATTGCCGTGGCTTTTCGATCGAGATCTTGTTCTAAAAACTCCTCGTGCAGTTCCAAAGACATCCTCACGTTTTGTTTCGCTGTGAGGAATTTTAGTAAATTATGTGCTTGAAAAATATAGCCAATTTGACGGCGAATTTTCAGCATTTTGCCCTTAGCAATTCCTAACATTTCTTGGCCGAGAATTTTTAAACTGCCCTCTTGTGCCGATCGCAAACCTCCCATTAAACTCAATAAAGTAGTTTTCCCCGATCCCGAAGGACCGGTCATAATTACTACTTCCCCCGCTTTAATTTCCAGATCGATATCGTATAAAACCTGTTTTTTTAATTCCCCCGTGCCAAAATAGTGATTTAAGCCTTTAATGGCAATTACGGGTTCGTTAGGGCTAAAATTCCCTAATTCTCGCTCTTTTTGAAAAATCAGCATTATGAGAACCTCGAAAAATATAGTATACTTCAATAAGATCACAAGTTAAAGCTATTTGGAGGAATGAGAATTTAATTCTCGGGGCAAATATTGGTCTTTTGTGGCGATTTTACCGATATTTAAAGACAACTGACCCACGGTTCGACTCTCCCAGAAGACAAGTCTTTGAAAATTATAAGTTAAGGGTACCTCAAAAAATCGAAAGATTTTATCAAAAATGTCATGTTGAATACCCTCAGTTTTACAGATGGCATAAAACCATGACTAATTGAGCATCGGCAAAGCACGATCAAACCTTAACAATTTTGTGCAAAGTTTGTTGGTACAAAATAAGTTGTTTGAGGTCGATAAACAATGATTATCTTAGAAATGAAAGCAGTGGTCAAACCGAGTTAGTGTTCTGCCATTGATGATACTATTCGTACGGTACAATTCATCCGTAATAAAGCTTTAAGACTTTGGATGGGTGCTAAACGAGAGGGTAAAGTAGATATAGTGATTTCAAATAAGTATGATAAAAGTGAAAAATAGGGTAAAATAAGGAGAAACGAGCAGCTTTTATGAAACCACCAGGCATCAGAAGCAGATATCAGCGGGATCAGCACTTTGTAGTTTTCGCATTGCAATCGTGCCTGCTAAAAAGCACATTGCAATTGTAAGAACTAAAACGAACAGTGCTAAACTAGGAGTCATAAATACAGGTAAGTTAGTATCTCGTCTAGTTAAATCATACATAAGTTCTGAAATCAAGAAACCTGGAATATATCCCAAAACAGCAAGAATTAAAGACTCCTGAAAAACAACATTAAGCAGAAAAGAATGAGGGTAACCCATTGCTTTGAGAGTTGCATATTCAGCAAGATGATCAGAAACATCTGCATAAAGAATTTGATAAACAATAATTGCCCCTACCATAAAGCCCATTATTACACCTAAGCCAAAAATAAAACCAATGGCCGCACTCGTTTCCCAATAGTGTTTTTCGGATAAGGCAAAATCTTCGAGAGTCATTGCTTTTACGTCATTGGGTAAAATTTTTGTTAGGGTTTTAATCACGGCTTGGGGATTAGCGTTAGGTTCTAGAGTAATTAATCCAACATTAATTTTCTTAATGCTGCGACCTTTAAAAATATGTAAAAAAGTTGAATCACTGGTAATAACATTACCGTCTGCTGCAAAGGAAGCTCCTAGACTAAATAATCCTGCTACTTCAACTCGTACTCCTTCTAATTCTGTGCTAACCTGATATCCTTGATTAAAATTTTTGGCAATGGCACCAAATTCTCGTCGAGATAATTTGTCAAAAAGTATTCGATTTGCCATCTTTAAATCATTTAAATTGTTGACTATTTCGGGAAATTTAAATACAGATTGAGCAGGATCAAAAGCATAAACCAACAAAGATCGTTTCGTGTGATTATCAGGATTTTTCCATTGACCTAGACCAACATACAAAGAAGCCACTGACTTAACCCCTTTCACTCGTTGAGCTTGATAAATTCTTTCCCGTGGAAAACTTTCTAGAGCAAATAATACTTTAGATTGAGTATTTAATAATACCAAATCGGCTTTGATACTTTTATGAGGGGCCATTGCAGCTTCATAGAGAGCATTCATGAACCCTAACTGAAGAAAAATGAGAATGACAGCGAACCCAATTCCCGCTAAAGCTACCAATAAACGAGTCTTATTACGGACAATTTGAAGAAGGGCAAAAGTAAGTAGTAAAATCATGGTTTTTACTTAACTAAATTTAGAGTTGAATGGCAACTTGAACTTGTAAATAGGTGAAATTTTGAACTTTTCGACTGGTTTCTGGATCAAGCGCAATTTTCACTTCAATTACTTTACGATCAACATCAGCACCTGGATCATTACTAAAAATATTTTGTTTTTGAACTAATAAACCAATTTGTTTAACCGTTCCCTCTAACTTTTCTCCAAAAGAATCACTGCTAATAATTACTTTTTTACCCAATTTAATTTGTTGAATATCTGTTTGATAAACCTCAGCAACCACTTCCATCTTTTGAGTTTGACCCATTTTTACAATTCCTTGACTATTAATTGTTTCCCCAGGTAAAGTATGAATTTGAAGAATTTGCCCATCTACGGGCGCTTTTACAGAAGCTAAGGCTAAATTCGTTTTTGCTTGGGTTTCTGCTACTTTTGCCTCCTCTAGTTCAGCCATAGCTAAGGCGATATCTTCAGGCCGAACTTCTTTAATTTCTTCTAAGGTTGCCTGAGCAGAACGAATCTGCTTTTGAGTAGTTAAAATGGTACGGTTTAAAGTTGCCTTGGCTTCTTTAATTTGTTGTTGTAAAGTTGTAGTAATTGTGAGTAAATTAGCCCCAGCTTCATTGAGTTGTTCTTGAAAAACATCTTTTTGTAAACAAGTATTATCTCTAGAAGAACTGGAAACCGCTCCTTCTTTATATAACATCTCAGCACGATGACATTCAGTTTGGGCATTCTTGAACTCAGATTTTATCCGTTCAATGGTGGCTTTTTGGGCTTGTACTTCTCCAGTTAAACGAGATTTTAGACTGGCAATATTAGCCTGCTGAGAAGCTATTTGGCCTTCCAATTCTGCTTTGAAAAGTTCTACGGTTTCTGATTGAGATTGTACCGCTCCGATTTTAGCACCTGCTTGAACTTGATTTAAACGAGCTTGAGCGACTTGAACCCTTTTTTGGGCCAATTTTAAAGCGGATTGTTCTCGTTCATAACTATCCAAGATGGCAATAATTTGCCCGGTTTTGACTGTATCCCCCTCATTGACCAAAAGTTTTTCTAAACGCGCTCCTTCTAGAGGAATGGTTGCAGAGACTTGTATGACTTTGCTTTGAGGTTCAATTCGTCCTAAAGCAGTTATTGAGATTACAGGCGATTCTGGTTCAGAGGACTCAGTTTTTGTTTCAGAAATTGTCAAATTGGAGAATTGGGTAACAGATAGTAGTCCGAGTATCCCAGTTGACAAAGCCCCAATAATAACACAAATCATCAGCCATTTGCCTTTTAAAAATTTGATCTTTGGAAAGTTCATCGATTCTTTGTTCATAATTCAAGTAAATCTGGCTCTTCGGTTTGTGTTATGCAATGGACGGGGTTTATAAGGGATGGAACCCTTATATAGAAAGGCATTTAGCGATTTTTGTCAATTGTTTTTTATCTAGAGCGAACTAATCAATTAAGTCTCTTGCCAGATAAGGATTTAGTCGATTTATGCCCCCCGATCGAACCATAACAAGTAACGAAGAGCCGTAAATCTATCCTATTTTAGGTACGTTTTTTCCAAAATGGGATTCTCCAAAAAAGAATTCCTATAGAGTATTCTACTACAGAGACCGATTAGAGTCTTCTGGAAGATAACTAACAAACAACTTAAGAAAATAAACCGGAAGAAACCAACCCATTCCCTCAATTCCTTGAAATAGATAATGAGATAAAACTAATCCTCCTAAATATAGGGTAATTGCTATTGATTTTTGCAGACGACAAGGAACAAATAAGATCAAGGGGGTTGCTATTAGTAAATAGCCATAAGCGATGGTGGCTTCTGGCCAACTTCCTCCATAAAGCCATGCCACCAAAAAAGGATGCAGATGAATCGCAATAAATCCATAGTGATAACGCCAATTGTGTTGAGGAGAATGATGCCAACATTTTGTAGTCTCTGAGACATTAACAATAGCTCCTCCTACCAAATCAAAGGCCAGAAAAGCCATGATTAATAATTGCCAAATATTCCAGCCAAAATGATTAATTATGGCATAAATAGGAATCAAGACAGTGGCTAAAAGGGTCGGAATAAGACAAATCCATGTTTCTTGAAAAGACATGCCGGGACCGACCACCATATCCCAACTTCCTAATAGTCCTTTTCTGGGCTTTTTCAGATTACTATTGAGTGTATTCATTCTGGAAATTCCTGCTAAAATTAATAAATAAAACAAGTAACCTGGATGATTCTAGAGAACAAAAAAGCCATCTTTAACCATTTCATAAAGACTGTTATCAAAGGCTTGAATAACCGTTTCTAAGTCTTCTTGAGAATGGGCATCATTCAACATTAAAGTATGAAGTTCTGGCATATAAACCCCATACTTTCGCATATAATAAGCAAGAGCTAAATTCGCTTTAAAATTGCTTCCTGCTTGTTTTTCTCGATAAAATTGAGCTTTTTTATAGCTAAAAGTTAGAGAAAAAATAGAACGATTGGCTTTCACTTGAAAAGGAACTTGATGAGCCTCTGCAATGGTTTTTAGTTGGTGAGCTAACCACTCGGTTTGTTCCGCTAAACGAGTATAGATTTCAGGATGTAATTTTAAATAACTTAATGCAGCTAAACCAGCCGTACAGGTCAACGAATTCCCGCTCATTGTTCCTCCTACAAACACTTTACTTTCATAATCGCGAAAGGGATCTTCCGAACTTTTGGCAATATTAATCAGTAGTTCTTTTCCAGAAACACATCCTCCCGGCAATCCTCCACCAATGATTTTCCCCAAACAAGTTAAATCAGGAACAATTCCTGTTAAATTTTGTACTCCTCCATAAGTAACTCGAAAACCTGAGACTACTTCATCAAAGATTAATGGTAAATCAAATTGGTCACAAATCTCTCGGAGTTTCGTTAAAAATTCTAGATCGTAATCAGCAAGTGCCGTTGGCATGGGTTCACAGATCACACAAGCGAGACTGTCTGCTTGTTCTCGCAATCTTTGTAAACTCGCTTGATGGGCATATTGTAAAACCAAGGTATTTTTGACGATTTCTGAATGACTGCCTAAGGTTCCCTTAATGGGTTCAGGGGCTTCTTTGTTTCCTGTAAAGCGAAACCAAGAACTCACCATGCCTTGATCAGAAAATCCATGATAATGACCTTCAAATTTAGCCACTCGATCCCGATGACGATAAGCTCGACATAATCGAATCGCTTGCAAAATTGATTCTGTGCCTGAATTGGAAAATATCGCCTTTTCTGCACCGGGTAGGGCTTCAACAATAGCCTCTGCTAATTCAATTTCGGGGAGTGTTCCCATCGCATTTACACCCCCGTTAAGAATGGCTTCCGTTAAACTTTGATTAATCACGGGATGACTGTAACCCAAAATATGAGGGCCATATCCACAAGCGAGATCAACATATTTTTTACCATCAACATCAATTAAATGAGACCCCTTTGCTTCTTTAACAAATAAAGGATAAGTGCTAGGGAAGAAATAACGGTCTAAGTGAGTGGGAGCAACTAGAGCATTTTTTGCCCGATCTCGTAAAGCTAAGGCTTGAGGATTAGCCTCAGCAAAATAAATATCAAAGTTATGTTTAACCTTAGGATTCATGTAAGGAGAATAGCGATCTGTGAATTTTTGAGCATTCGCCCAAATATCAATTTCTGGGTCAATTTGACTAGCAAATCCTTCACAAGAAAGAAAAACTAATTCAACTTTCGTAAAGTTTGTCGTATATTCAGCTTGATATCGCTTTAAAACTTGATTTACATCTTGAAAATAACTAATCGTTGACCATCGTTCTGTTTGATCATTAAAATGTTTTCTTAAAACGGCTTCGATTTCTTTATGGTAATCAGACCAACGCTCAAAAACCTGCTCTTTTTTGATGACAAAATGTTGGGTAAATCGTTCAACAGCTAACTCCCATTCTTTACGAGTACAGGCGTAATAAAAAGAAGATAATCCCCATTTTTCATCTTCGCTTAATTCTACCGTAATACCAAAATCAACTAAAGTAATTTGACCATCTTCAGTAAAGAAGATATTCCCTGGATGGGGATCACCATGACAAATCCCATCTAAATATAACATAGTATAAATGGTTTCTTGGAAACGGCGAGCGAGTTGTTGAGGGGAAAGGTGACAGCGATAAGATTCTTTACCCGGAATTCCCTCGATAAACTCCATTACTAGCAAATCATTAGTACACAATTCAGAAACTAATAAGGGAACTTTGACATAGGGATGATTTTTGAAATTAAGGTAAATTCGGGATTGTTTTTCAGCTTCTTGAATAAAATCGGTTTGAGCAATTAATAATCGAGATAATTCTCGAAAACGAATGGGTAAATTGAGAGATTTAACGGACGGAATCAAACGATCTACAATTTTAACAACAAAACCCATTACTTTAAGATTTTCTTGTAGGTCTCGGCGGACGTTTTTTTTGACAATTTTAACAGCCACCTTTTGTCCTGTTTTTAATTCTGCTTGATGAACTTGGGCAATTGAAGCACTGGCCACTGGTCTAAAAGAAAAGTCTTGAAAAACGGTTTCAAACGGCTGTTTTAAACCTCGCTCAATAATCTTTTTTGTATCCGCTTCATTCATACTGGGAACATTATCTTGCAAGCGACGGAGTTTTTCAGCAATGGTATCAGAAATTAAATCTGAGCGAGTCGCTAAAATTTGCCCTATTTTAATATAGATAGGCCCCATACTAATTAAATAGTCTGATAAAATTTGACCTTGTAACTCTTTTTTTTCATTAGGGGTTTTGCCCCAAGTTTGGTATAGATAGGAAACACCATAAACAAGGGTGAAGATCAGGAAATTCAAAAAACGAAATCCGAGCATACTTTTAAGTCCTACTGTTACAAAAATAATAGAATAGAGAGTTCAAATACTGAATGGCATCACTGGGTTTATAGTATCTACCTCAGACAATCCTCTAATTACGGATGAGATTGAGATTGAAGATAAACTTTTCCTTCATTTCCATCAACCACTAATGTATCTCCTGTCCGAATTACCTGAGTAGCAACCTTTGTGTTAACAACGGCTGGAATTCCTAATTCCCTAGCGACAATAGAACTATGAGAAAGGAGTGAGCCAATCTCTACAACAACGGCGGTGGCTAGGTTAAAAAGAGGTGTCCACGCTGTGTCGGTAAAACAGGTGATCAGGATTTCCCCTGGTTCAAATTCATCCATTTGTTCTTCTAAATTGAGAATAATACGAGCCTTCCCGACTACTCGCCCCGGACTACTACCAACACCAACAAGACAATGATGATCCAGTTTCTGATTGAGGTGAGTCGCTGGATCCCAATAACCAATAAAGGTTAAGGGAGGAGTGGGAATTTGCTGATTGATTAGATGACGGCGACGATTTTGCGCAATTTTCTGGCGTGAAAATAAATTTTCAGCAGATTCTTGCCCAGAAACATAAAGCAAAATATCCTCATAAGTAATAAAAGCAACTTCATCTAAGGTTTGAAGAATATGATTAGCCACTAAACGACGAGCAACTTCTATCACAAGGACCCGATTCATCCAAATTCCTTGAATAAAACACATTCTCATTTCTTCTCTTAGCTGACTTAATTTGAGATAAGAATTCATGAGAAACTGATAAATTTTACGTTGCCACCAAGGCAGTTTTTTTAAGGTTTGCTTGGCTAGAGCAATACGTTGATTATTACGATTAGTCCTTGTCGTCAGAACTTCATAATTGTCTTGCTGTAAATAGGTTTTAAGTGTTGTAAAAATATAGGTAGGATCATCCAACCATCGAGGATGTGTCAATTCCATTTCTTGATGCGCTCTCACTCCATGTTCTTGCAGTAAAAGCTTGTATTTTTGGTAAAAAGTTTTCGCTTCAGGATTTTGTTCGATGATTTTAACAATATTGGGGGGAGAATCGTTGAGAATTAATTGTTTTAGAGCAGAAGATTTTCGAGCTTCTAAGGCCAAATCTTCAATAGCTTCAATCATCTCTGTTGTACGTAATTCAGAAGCTCCTGCTTTAATTAATTCAGGAATCGATTCATCTTCTTGAGAAAACCACTTTTCAGAAATTTCTTTTAAAACATCATAAAAAGCGAAAGCTCCAATATAAGGAGTACCATATAAAACACAACTATCGTGATAATATTGATAGGCTTCTCTTAGCTTTTCTCTCAAGTCATAAAGTGATAAATTAGCTAAATCTAAATTCATAAATTTTTCGGAAATAACGGGACGATTTTTTAGCCAAGTTTTCGATTTTTTGCGATAAGTTAATAAATCCCTGATTAAGGTCTTGACATAAAAGCAATTTGAGCGAAAATAGTCCCATCCTTTCAGTCCTAATCCATGAGGATTTTGATAGGTTGTGATCTTAACTTCTTCACTGGCAAACCGCTTTAAAAACTTACTTTGATCTCTAAAGAGAAAACATTGAGCATATAAATAGGCAAAGTAAGAAACATCTAAATAAGCTCGACCAAAGAGAAAAAAACCATATTTTTTAGGATTACCAATATCCCGTATTCCTAACGCTTTTAAAATTCCTTGATGAGTATTGTGAACATAATATCTTGCAAAAGATTCTCCCAAAGGAGTAAAAGTGCCAGTAAAAGATTCACCTATATCTAAACAAGTATATAAAGCTTGAGAATTAAGATATTTCTGTTCTTCTTTGACAGCTTGACTGGATTCTAAGGTAGTGATAGGACGACTTTGCAAAATATAAAATTTTTCTCCATCAAACGCCCATTCAATATCTTGTTCAGCTTGATAGAAATCTCGAATTTGTTGGGCTAGTTGGGCTAATTCAACGATTTGTTCCTCCGAAAGCGTTCTTAGACTGCGTTTTTCTTCTGGAACTTTAACAGTGGCAACTCCTTGATCAGCATCAAAAACACACATATTTAGTTTATAGTTAATTGTCTGATCACTAATTGATTGAGACGCTACATCAAAGATAAAGGAGTCTGTCATGGTTTTCCCAGAAACAATGGCTTCTCCTAGACCCCAACTGGCTTCAATTAAAAACTGATTAGGTTGATTGCTGACTGGATTTCGAGTAAAAATAACACCAGAAATATGAGAGTTAACCATTTGCTGAACCACCACAGCAATCGGTTCTGATTCACTTATTTTTTGATTTAAACTTCGATACACTAAGGCTCGATTTGACCACAATGAACTCCAACATTTAATAATTGCTTTATGTAATTCTTCTTCGTTAGTAATATTAAGATAAGTTTCAAATTGTCCTGCAAATGAATATTGATTAGAATCCTCACTAATAGCAGAAGATCGAACGGCGACTGATTCACTATTTAATTTTTGATATTCTTGATTAATTTCTGTGAGTAAGTCTAGAGGAATAGCTGAATTATAAATTGCATTTTCAATTGTTTTAAATTGAGATTGCAAAGCATTTTGATTAGTCTGATTAATGTTTTCTTGAATTAATTCTACAAGTTGACCACTTTCCAAAAATTGATGGTAACTATCACAAGTAATGACAAATCCTTTGGGAATCGGAAATCCTGCTTTTATCATCTGATTAAGATTTTTGGCTTTTCCCCCAATTAAGGAATTTTGTGTTTTAGAAATTGTACCTAATTCTAAAATATGGGTGGTCATGGATGATCTCCTAAAGGAATGTAAAAAAAGATGACAAGAGTAATAATTAGCTAAATGGTCAACATTTCTTGACTCAGGTTTTTCCGTTTTAAAACAGGAGAAAAAGTTTGCATTGGTTGCCCCAAACGACAGAAGAAAAAGCCCCGTCCTTGGGGTAAATGATAGCTTTTTTGAAATAGCTGACGTAGATGTGGATGTTGTAAAATAACGCTAACGGGGTGAATAGCTAATCCCATTTTAGTCGCATTTAAACAAAAGTTCAACCAAAGTGCACCTCCTTCTAACTGCATTTTTAAAGAAGGATACTCGGTTTTAAAATTAAGATAAATCAAGAGAGGGGATGCTTTGACAAGTTTTCCCATTTCAGAAGCCAAAAGATGAGGTAATCTTAAATACTTTAGCCAATTCATACAGTAAGGGTTCAGTAAAATTTTTAACAAAAAACCAAAACTTTGAGAGCCTTTTTTTAATAGTTGCTCAATCGGAAATCCATATTCATGTTGTTCTTGCTTAGTAAAGTGGATAAATTGATAGGTTTCTCTCCAAACCTCAGCTTTTGTAAACTCAATCTCCCCATAATGACTGACAAATTTAGCCATTGAGTCTATCACTTCTCTTTCTTTAATAACCGTTATTTCAATCTCAGAAAAAGTGTTAGGGTAAGCATAACTTTTTAAGTCAAAGAGGGACTCATCTAGCACAACTTTTGGTAAATTACTATCATAAGGACTACGATGAGTAATTCGTTTGCTAAATTGTTGAATTAGTTCTTCGATGTTCGGTGTTAAAACATCAGGTTCAAATTGAATAGTTAGCACAGTGAAGGGAATCCAATAACTAGGAATTTTGAGAGATTTGGGTAAAGGGTTTTGAGTTATCTCGGAATTATGCCAAATCGTTGTTCCTGAAAGAGATTGTGAGGCTAAAGCGATCACTAAACTTTCTAAAAATGCACCACAACTTAGTAACATTTCTAGATTGTGACTTTCTAAACTACAAAGACATTTTTCTTGATTCAAAGCTAGAATTAGATAAATATTATTGTTACCATTAGGAAGAACTGCTGCCGTATGTTCTTGAAGAAAACTCTCTAAAATCAATTGTGAATCTTTTTGGATTACTTGAATAATTTCCCAAGGCTGACAGTTATGAGAAGAAGGAGATAAACTGGCTAAGGAAACCGCTCTATTAATTTCTGATTGAAATCTTAAGGATAACGAAGGAGATGTTTTCATAGTTCCATTGTTTGAATTGTTGATTGCTCTCGTTAAAGGTAGGCAGAGCCTACCCAATCTTTAATTCTATTGTGCCTTACTTTTTGACCCCGACAATTAAGTCTCGCATGGTTGGTAAAGAAACAATATCTACCGACTTAAAGCCAACTTTACTAAAACGTTCTTTATATTCTTCCTCTGTACTTTCACCTCCTCCATCAGTTGAAACTAACATATCTAACGAGAGTAAAGTCGTTAATAATGGACCCGTTTCTTCTTGATTAATTAATGCCTCTGTTGCCAAAAGAACACCAACGTTTGGTAAAGCCTGATAACATTTTTCAAGAATGTCTAATTGGATATGATGAGGCCAATCATGAAGAACCCAACCAAGATAAATAATATCAAATCCTTTCGGCAAAGGGTGATTACTTAAGAAATTTCCTGCACAAGTTGACATTTTTCCCTCTAAATAGTACTCCTCTTTGATGTACTGATCTGTTATTTTGCAGACTTCGGGCAAGTCAAAAACGGTGACTTTTAAATTAGGAAACTTAGAAACAATCGTTTGACCAAAAACCCCTGTAGAACCCCCAATATCTAGTAAATGGTTATAGGGGGAAAAATCAAAGTTGAGAGCGACAGCAGCAGCGGTTTCTTGATTATACAAATTCATCGTTTTTAGGAAATGCTCTAACTGATTAGTATCTTGATATAAACTAGAAAAATGTCCTGCTTCAGAGCCAGTCACTTGTTGCCAACGATTACTATTTTCTTTGACGGCATCCGTCAGTTTATTCCACAGAGGAAGAATATCTCGGATATGCAAAGCAACATCCCCTAGATAAATAGGATTTCCTGAGACTAATAATTCTTGAGATACAGGACTATTTTGGTAAGTGTTATCCTTTTTAGTGAGGAGTCCTAGAGCAACACAGGCAGTAAGAAGCTTTTTACCGCTAACGGGAGAAAATTGACAGTCTTGAGCCAGTTCTTCCACCGTTTTTGCCTGTTGGGATAATTGTTCAAAAATCCCTAATTCTAGAGCGGAGAAAAGGGTTTGTGTTTTCCAGCCAGCAATGATTAATTCTTGGATATCGAGAAAATTCATCAGAAATAACTCCTGTTAGAAATGACGTTAATTTGAAAGAGAGAAATGGAAATTTAACTTAATTCGTTCAGATAATTAGTAGATAAATGAATAAGAACAAAATGACATTCCGGCACTTCCCACCCAGCCAACAATGCGATCACCTCGTTGAACTTTGCCTTGCTGAATAGCGGTAGCCATCCCCCCTGGGACTGAAGCAGAAACTAAATTGCCACAAGTGGGATAGATATGCCACATTAAATGTTTAATACCACAAATTTCAGCTACATCATCCCAAGCTTTTTTAGAAGATGCATGAGGAAAAACAATCTTAACTTCATCTAGAGGGGTTTTGAGTTGTTCTAAAACAACTTTTAATTCTTGTGAGGCATTAAGATGCAAATCATTACCAAAAGACGTGAAGCGATTGAATCCATCTAGACCAACTTTGGGCGAATTAGAAGAATAATATTTCTGGTAACTCTCTAAAGGAACAGTACACAAATCAGCTAAATCGGTACGGGAACGAAAATTAAATTCCCAAGGATTATTGGGATCATAAGAAATAACCGTAGCCGTCGCTGCTTCCCCCAAAGTATAACCTGGAAAAGACCAGTTAATTTGCTCCTCATTTGTTAAGCTAAAAACCTTTGGATAAACATAGCCATCATCTCGTAAGTTAAATTCTGAATTAACGACTAATGCCCGTTTATAAGCCCCAGTTTGTAGTAAAGTATAAATAATGTAGATAGCACGAGTCCAACTCATACAAGCATCTAGAATATCAAAGCAATGAACTTCTTTCATTCCTAATGAATGGGCAACCATATAAGACCCCCCCGGTTCAATAAAGCCTCGATCAATTCCAGTGTAAATTAACAAGTCAATGTCTGAGTTATCACAATTAGCTTCCGCTAATGCTTGATTAACTGCTTGAGTCAGTAATCCAATTGGTGTTTCACCATCACCTAACCAATTACGATTTTGAGAACCCGAATATTTTAGATAAAACAAAATATTATCTAGAGTTTTATCAAGATTACCTTCAAAAGTAGCTATACTATGTTTGCCAATTAATTCAATAATGTCCTCATTACTAACTTTGCGTGAGGGAAGTACCACTTTTACTGATTCTAATTTCATGGGAAAACTCCTAAATAGACAGGATAAATACAGTTAAGTTCAACAATTTCGACAAGATAGAGATAAAGGGCTAACTAGGAACAGTTTGATAACGACTCAAATAAATACTAAGACCTTCAATCGTCTCACAATCAAAAATGACTGTGGGGGAAACTGGATAACCCAACCAAGTTTCTAAATCAGCAGACAAGAACAAAATTTCGGAAGAACTAAGACCCGAATCAATAAAAGAAATTTTTTGGTGAATCTCTTGCGGATTAATTTCTAACTCTTTGGACAGATAGGCTATTAACCAAGCTTTTATTTCTGTTGCAGAAACCGAAGCAAAACGCTGGTTTAAAGCTTGAATTTCTTGATTTTTGTTCCATTCAAAAACCCTATCAAGAGATTTTCCCAAAAAAGCTTGACGGCAGCCCTGACGCTGTATTTTACCACTTGATGTTTTGAGAATCGATCCTCGTTTGAGAAGAGAAATCGCAGCCACTTCTAGCTCATGATGGTCATCGACAGCTTGACGAATCGCCTCCACTACTGTGGGAAAATCCGAAGTCCGGCGTTCTACTTCTGCTAGAATTACTACTTTTTCTAATCCATTCTCATCAATGGAAAACGCAGCACAGTTGTTTAAACGAATGGCTGAATGGCTTTTTTCTACTGTCCATTCGATGTCTTGCGGATAATGATTCACACCACCAATAATAATTAAATCTTTTAAACGACCAGTCACAAAAAGTTCGCCCTTTTCGATAAATCCTAAGTCTCCTGTGCGTAAAAAAGGACCTTGTTCAGTCTCTTTAAGATAGGCTTTAAAAGTCATTCCTGTTGCTTCTAAATTTTGCCAGTAACCTTGGGCTACACTTGGATCATTAATCCAAATCTCTCCCATCTCTGAAGCAGAACAGAGCGACAAGGTATCTGGATTAACAATAATCACATTCATCTCACCAACGGGCAGGCCACAACTCACTATTCTACGGTTTTTTTTCGTCGAATCTTCTGGGTCAATAATTTCCTTAATTCGGGGTTGTGTATCATGGGGTTTAGTGGTGACTAAAAGAGTTGCTTCTGCTAATCCATAAGCAGGATAAAAAGCCTCAGATCGAAATCCACAAGATTCAAAAGTTTTAATAAATTTCTCCACCGTTTCGGGTCGAATAGATTCTGCACCATTACTAGCTGTTTTTAGAAAACTTAAATCCAAGTTGTGTTTTTTTTCTTCTGTAATATTATGAAGACAATATTCATAAGCAAAATTGGGACCTTGGGTGTGGGTTGCTTTGTAACGAGAAATAGTTTCTAACCATCTTAAAGGACGTTTGATAAAGCCTAGAGGAGACAGAATATAACAAGGGATTCCTGTGTAAAGTGGTTGAATTAAACCATCAATTAATCCGTAATCATGAAAATAAGGCATCCAAGTCACAGCAATACTTTCTGAAGTATATCCCCATGCTTGTTGAATATATTGAGAGTGATGGAGAACATTTTGATGACTAATCATGACTCCCTTGGGCGTAGAAGTTGAACCAGAAGTGTATTGTAAATAAGCTAGATCATCTCCTTTGAAAGAAGGCATTTGCCAATCAGTTGACTTAGCTTTAGCAATTTGATCACTGGCTAACCATTGTAAGTCTGATAACTCAGTCAGTTGTGACTTTAAATGAGAGTAAATATGACTGGTTGTTAAGATTATAGTCGCTTGAGAATCTTGAATAATTGCTTTGAGTCGAGGTAGGGTTCGTTTTAGCCGAAGGGGATCAGGTGGAGGGGCTGGGATGGCAATAACGCCTGCATACAAACACCCCCAAAAAGCAGAAAGAAAATCTAAACCGGGAGGATAGATTAATAAAGCCCTTTCGCCTGTTGCTTGCCACATTTGCAACTTAGAAGCGATCGCTTGACTTTCTTGATCTAACTTATCATAGGTAAGAGTATCAGGAGCTTGATGATTATCGGGGAGAAAAGTATAAGCCATTTGATGCGGCTGTTGAGAGGCCCGACAACGGAGTAGTTCAACTAAAGTGGAAAAGGGAAGACTGCTAGACATTATTTGTCATCTCCTTCGATAATTTTGCTTTTATTCGATAATTTTGCCTTTAATTGATAGTAATAGACTATCGCTTGATCGGCGGCAACCCAATGATAGGTATGAGGATCGGGTTGTTGCGGTGTAATGGATTTTAGAATGGGTATGTCTTGTTGTTTTTGAGCTATTTGCACTTCAAATGTAACTAGCAATAAAGCAAATAAATAACCCAAAAAAGGATCGCAAATATAGTCTTGATAATAACGAATTATTACCCAACTATTTTGTTTATCTATAGGAGTTGCTACCACAATAAAATAAATTTTGGGTAACAACTGAATCCAAGTGAGATTAGGGAATCTCATCTTTAACTTGAAGCTAAAATTAGACTCTTGATTAGAGGATTTTCTTAATTTTCCCTCGGTCCTAATACAGTCATTTTTGAGGGTAACTTCATAAGGTTCTAGAACCGACCCAATTTTTGTAAAACGGTGTAAGGCGTGCGGTTTTTTGCCTTGAATTTCTTCCGACTTACAAATAGGATACCACTGTTGGGGAATCATCTAAATTTCTCCTTAATGTTAAGAAACAAAGTAGTAGAATTTGTACCTTCATTTTAGAGCTAATTGTGAATTTCTTCTGCTAAAGTATTCACAGTATAAGAAATTTGTTCTTGGCTATGTTCGCTAGTAATAAAAAAGCGCATTCTCGCCCCATTTTTTTCGACGGCGGGATACAAAATAGCGTCCACATTAATTCCTCTTTTAAAGAGGGCTTCTGACAGTTTTAAACATACCGAAGATTCTCCTACAATAATTGGCACTACAGCAGAGTTAGCACTGTTTCCAGTATTTAATCCCTTTTCTTTGGCTAAAGTGAGAAACAAGTTTGAATTATCTTGTAGTTTTTTGACCCTTTCAGGTTCAACTTCAAGAAGCTTAATCGCCTCTAAAGAAGCAGCAGCATTAGCGGCTGGAATTCCTACACTAAAAATAAACCCAGGGGATGTTTTTCGGAGAAAATCTATAAGGTTTTGACGGCCGGCAATATAACCGCCACAACTGGCTAGGGTTTTACTTAATGTTCCCATCAAAAAATCTACTTCATTGGGATCAACATTACAATATTCAGTAATTCCTTTGCCTCGTTTGCCTAACACCCCTAAAGAATGGGCTTCATCCACCATTAAATAAGCATTATTGGCCTTAGAAACCTCAACAAATTTCGCTAAATCTGGAATGTCTCCATCCATACTATAAACCCCTTCAATCACGATTAACACTTTGTTATAGTAAGGGCGTAAAGTTTTGAGGGTATTTTCCAAAGCTTGCCAATCATTATGAGGAAAAGCCTGTCTTTGTGCGCCCGATAAAATACAGCCAACAATGACACTATTATGACTTAAAGCATCATGAAGAATTAAATCGCCTTCTCCAAATAGATGGCCAATAGTAGAAACATTAGTTCCGTGGCCTGACACATAAACCACTGAATCTTCTACCCCAATAAATTCAGCAATTTTACTTTCTAATTCTTGATGTAAAGGAATTTGACCACCAATAATTCGACTGGCACAAACGGAAGTTCCATAATGTTCAATGGCTTGTTTAGCTGCTTCATTCACTTGAGGATCACCAGACATTCCCACATAATTATAACTCGAATAATTAATCAGTTCTCGACCCTCAATAATAACCCTATTACTATTTACGCCTTCATGAGTGCGAAAATAAGGGTTTAATTGAGTATATGAACTAATTAAATGTTCTCTTTCTTGTAAAGCTAAATAAGCAGGAGAAGTTTCAATAGTTTGATGACGCTCTTGAGGAGAAACAGAACTTTTTAGAGAAGATAAAGGAATAGGCGTAGGAGTAGGGAGAGAAACTGTTGGATTAATATTATTAAGTGACAGCAGTTGTTCTAAAACTTGTTCTACCTTCATAGTGGGTTGAATAGGCATATTAGACGCAAGACAAAAGGTGTTTTTGAGATGGTGTAAAAGTTGCGCTAACATCCAAGAATCAAGTCCTAGATTCTCAACAAGATGATGATGTAACTGAATTTCTTCTTGAGGAAACCCGCTAACTTTAGCAATAATTTGCCATAAAATTAACCGAATTTCTTCAGGACTTTGAAATTGAGCAGTAGCAGACAATCCCGATGGAGAATTATCTTGATAAATTGGAGAAGTCTGTAAGCCTTGTCTTGGCGATGATAAAGGAAAGGATGGGTCATTTGCACAGGTTAATTGTTGATGTTGTTTGAGTAAAACTTTGCTTTGAAGGGCTATGGCTTCAGCTTGCTTGCTCAACAATTCTAAAATCTTCGGTGGCAGACCGGAAAGTGAATCAGAAGAAGACAAAGAAGGAGAATTAAACGACATATCGTGAAACCTCTTAAAAATCAAAAGTCAAGATTACTTTCGGATAGGGATTACGGCGGATTCAGGCTCAGTCTGGTACATCTTCTAAGTGGAAAGGCTGATCTAATAAGGAGTTGTCTGTGCCAGATGGATAGAGAAACCGCCGTATTAGACCTATCAACCAGAAACTTGATCTCAATAGTTGAGACAACAAATATCCATTGTTTTTAGGATTACTAAATGTCGGAATCTGGCAAGAAGTCGATAAATTAAGGTCAGTCTAACGACTTAGTAAGATTTTGCTTTGTACAATTAACGCTTCAGCCTGTTGAGTAAGAACTTCCAACAATTGACTCGAAGGAGAATTTAAAATCTTAGCTTCTTCCGGTTGAACAACAGGTAAGATTGAAGATTCGTCTTTTTCTTTATTAGCATGATGATTTACAGTTAGGATTGGGTAATGTTTACGGTTAAAAGCATAAGTCGGCAGATGCAACTTTTGATAAGTAGCATCACAATACAGATTCGCCCAATTCACTCGACAACCTTCAGTGTATAAGATAGCTAAAGTGTTGATTAAAGTTTGCCAATTTTCTTCACCTAACTTAACCGAATCTAACCAGATGACATCTTTGAAACCACACTGTTTACCCATGCTTACTAAGGTCGGTTTGGGACCAATTTCTAGGCAAACGTTAACTCCTAACTTGACTAAAGATTGTAGTCCACCTTGAAAATCAACTGTATGGAGTAGATGATTACACCAATAATCTGCTTGGCAAATTTCTTCAGAATAAGCGACTCGACCCGTATAGTTAGAAATTAAGGAAATCTGAGGGACGTTGAAAGTAACTTGCTTAACCGTTTCTGCAAATTCCTCAATGATAGAAACCATTAAAGGAGAATGAAACGCATGAGAAACAGAAAGGATTTTAGTAGCAATTCCTTGAAGTCTTAGCATTTCAACAATTTGGTTAACGGCTATACTTTCTCCCGAAATTACCGTATTTTGAGGACTGTTACGGGTAGCAATCACGACTTTCTGTTGATAAGAGTCTAAGTAAGGCACAACGCTATCAGCAGGAAGAGCCACCATAGCCATGGTCCCATTAGCAGGCAGATGCTGGATTAATTGACCCCGTTTTGCCACTAATTTAACCGCATCTTCTAAGCTAAATACATTAGCAATGCAAGCCGCGACATATTCCCCTAAACTATGACCGATGACTGCTGTTGGTTGAATCCCCCAAGCTTGCCAGAGTTTGGCCAGTGCATACTCAAAACTAAAAAGAGCCGCCTGAGTGTATTGTGTTTGATTAATGAGTGTTGATCTTGGCTCTTGAGGGTAAATAACAGATAACAAAGACTCAGACAAATAAGGGCGGAATAAGGCTTCACATTGACGGAAAGCTTCTTGAAAAATCGGTTCAGTTTCCCATAATTGTTGCCCCATACCGACATACTGTGAACCTTGACCTGTAAATAAAAAGGCGATTTTTGTGACATTTCGCTCATTAAAGACATTTTTAGTAACTCCTTTAGAAAATTCACCCAAGATCAATCTCTGAAGTTTGATCTTTAATTCTTCTTGAGTCTTCGCTACCACCGCTAAACGATGGGAAAAGTGGGAACGACCTGTATTTGTGGTGAAGCACAAATTTGCCAAAGAATTATTAGGATGCTCAGTTAGCCATTGAGTATAATGAGCAACTAAAGCCTGTAAACTACTTTCATTTTTCGCTGATAAGGTGAATAATAAAGGCAGATCAGCTTTTACATCAGAAGTAACTGACAATTGTGGGGCTTCTTGTAAAACGACATGACAGTTTGTTCCCCCAAAACCAAAAGAACTGACCCCTGCATAGAGACTATCGGTGTTCGTCACCCAAGGTTGATGGGTTTTAACAAATTCTAAAGAGGTATTGTCTAAAGAAATATGAGGATTTACCTGTTTTAAATGAAGATGCGCTGGAATTTCTCGATGATGTAGGCATAAAGCCACTTTAATTAAACCAGCAATTCCGGCTGCTGCTTCTAGATGCCCAATATTCGTTTTGACTGAACCCACCCAATAAGGATGATTTACAGGGCGATTGCTATCAAAAACCGCCTTGAGCGCATCCACTTCAATCGGATCACCCAGAGGCGTTCCTGTCCCGTGAGCTTCTATGTAACTAATTTGTTCGGGTTTAATTTGTGCTTTGGCCAAAGCTTCACGAATTATCGATTGTTGAGCCAGTCCATTCGGCGCAGTAATGCCATTACTGCGACCATCTTGATTGATCGCTGACCCCCGAATCACTGCATAAATAGCATCTCCATCGTCCATAGCATCTTTTAAACGTTTGAGGACAACCACACCGCAACCTTCTCCTCGAACATAACCATCAGCATCGGCATCAAAAGTCTTACAACGTCCTTCTGGGGACATCATTTGAGCTTGAGATAACGCTAATGTTAAATCAGGGGTTAAGATCAAGTTAATGCCAGCCGCTAAGGCTAAATCGGATTCATGGTTTTTGAGATTTTGACAAGCCATGTGAACTGCTACCAGAGAGGAGGAACAGGCCGTATCTACAGTCATACTCGGTCCACGTAAATCCAACAGATAGGATAACCGATTGGCAACCATACTATTGGCACTACCGGTTCCCACATAGGCATCAAGGTTTTCAGGATTCCGTAATAGGATATGAGAATGATCATTCGTACTCAGCCCGACAAATACGCCTGTACGACTACCCGCTAACTGATCTGGGACAACCCCAGCATTTTCAAAGGCTTCCCATGCCACTTCTAGAAGTAATCTTTGCTGAGGATCCATGCGAGCAGCTTCGCGAGGAGCAATGCCAAAGAACGACGAGTCAAATTGATCAACTAGATCTAAAAATCCGCCCCATAAAGCAGGATGATGATCAGGCATCGTACGATGCAAACTTTCGCTTCTTTCTGAAGGTAAGCGACGAATGGCATCAATACCTTGAGATAAAAGATACCAGAAAGAATTAATGTTATTAGCATTGGGAAAACGGCAACCTAAACCGATGATGGCAATAGCATCCTCAATGATCGCTGAATCAGACGGCTCAGACTGAGAGGTTTGGGATTGAACAGGAGAAGTCCCTGTTTTTTCCCCTAAATAATCCGCTAATTCGCTGATGCTCGGATAGTCCCAAAGTAAGGTGGGAGAAACGTTTTTATCGAGCAATTTCCCTAAATCTGCCGCTAAATTAACCATTTGTAGGGAATTTAAGCCATAATTACTAAAAGATTCTTGGATATTAATTTCTTTAAGGGTTAACTGTCGTTTTTCACTCAACCAATTTACTAACCATTGACGAATGGCTTCCACAGACAAAACCGATGAACCAACCGAAGAAAATTCCTCTCCAGTTTCTTTCCCAGTTTCTTCGGTTAAGATGGGAGCTTGCCATTGACCAATGACGGTTAAACTAGACTGTTCAAATCCTGACCGACAAGCATAACGTTGAATTTTTCCACTAGACGTTTTGGGAATTGAACCCGTTTTGAGTAAAACTACGGCATAAACTTCTATTTCATGATGCTCTGCAATCGCTCTACGAACCGCTTCAACCACCTCCTCTGTATTAAGCTTGCGAACAAATTGACGCTTGACCTCTAAGGTTAATACTAATTGTTCTTGATGATTAACTGTGACGGCAAAGGCGGCCGCAAAGCCTAGTCTGAGAGCAGGATGACTATTTTGCGCCGTCAACTCTAAATCTTGAGGATAATGATTACGACCACGAATAATAATCAAATCCTTTAATCGTCCCATCACAAAAAGTTCACCGTCTTTTAGGAAACCTAAATCACCCGTTCGTAGATAGGGACCCTCATTCCTTGTCTCTAAATAGGCTTGAAAGGTTGCAAAACTGGTTTCAGAACGTTGCCAATAGCCTTGAGCAATACTCGCACCGGACACCCAAATTTCACCAATGCCATCAGGGGGACAAGGGATATGAGTTTCTGGATCAACAATAACAATTTGACAGCCTAAAATTGGACGACCACAACCTATGACTTTATTTGCCTCCTCATGACTCGATGAAGGAAGTTCAACCACCCGTTTTTGTTCTAACCCCAATCTTTGCAGTGCGAGAACACGGGGAGCTTGACCCTGTGGCACACTACAGATTTTTAGGGTTGCTTCCGCCAGTCCATAACCTGGGCTTAAAGTTTCCCAACTTACCCCTAAAGACGCAAAGGCAGTGACAAATTTCTCTAAGGTTTCATAATAAATCGGTTCAGCCCCATTGACCGCCACTCGCCAACTGCTTAAATCTAGATGAGCATCTCGAATCGATTGACTTTTCTCAACACATAATTCGTAAGCAAAATTAGGCGCCCCCGTATGAGTCCCACGATATTGGGCGATCGCCTCTAGCCAACGCTGAGGCTTCTGGACAAAAGACTCAGGAGACATTAAAAAAGTAGAACAGCCACTGTAAAAAGGTTCTAAAATACCAAATACTAAACCAAAATCATGAAAATGGGGCAGCCAAGAAACAATCACACTCTCCCCAGAAATATCCCATGTTTGAGCCATATCATAAGTATTATGCAGGGCATTTTGATGACTAATCATCACTCCTTTGGGAGTACAGGTTGAACCAGAAGTATATTGTAAATAGGCAATATCTTCGGGGTTTATCCTAGGCTCTTGCCATTGGTCGGCTAGGTTTCCATCTATCTGATCCGTCGTTAACCAAGATAAGTGTTTCAGTTCGGGAGCAAACTCAAAACAGCGTTCTAAATTTTGGCTAATCTCAGAAGTGGTTAAAGCAATTTTTGACTGTGAATCTTTCATTATCGCTTTAATTCTCTCTAAAGAGCGATTAGGCTTAGGATGATAGGCAGGAACAGCAATCATACCTGCATATAAACAGCCAAAAAAGGCGGCGATATAATCTAAACCCGCAGGATACAGTAAAAGAACGCATTGATTTTCAGGATGAAAACGTTGAAGACAAGCAGCAATGGCGCCAGCTTTTCGATCTAATTGAGCATAAGTTAGCTTTGCGGGGATATCTTGGTTGTCTGTTAAGAAATGATAAGCAATTTGATTCGGTTGATGAACCGCTCGATATTTAAGTAATTTTACCAATGTAACTGGTTCAGATCGATCACCAGAAGAAATTTCGGTCTCCCATGGTGAAAAAGGGCTAAGATTTGTCGTCATCATTTAAACCTACCTAAGTAAGAGGCGAGGCGGCTTTTCGTTGCCATTTCAAGGGTTTCCGACACTTGTGTCAGGCACTCACGTAATAACCTTAACACCCACAAGCCAAAAGGCTGACAGGCTCGAAACAAAAGTTAACAGAGTTGGGGCTGATATAGTGCGCCTAAATGATATGTAAACTAGAATGCCGACAACAATCCCGAGATATTTTAGAATAAAATGAGGACAAATATAATAAGTGTTTGGAGAATCAAATGGAAGCAGAACTTCAAATTCTCGTAAGGATTCAGGTCATACAAAAAGCAGTCAACCCCTTGCTGTGTAAGCATTTAGGGGAATTATGGACAAATGCTCATTCTCATTAAGAAACGCTGAAAGCCTTAATTTTCGTGCTTATTGAGAATAAAACTGTTAGTTTAGCGAGTTCTGAGATTTTAGAAGCCGCTCTGTGACTGCATTTGAGACACCTGAATCCTTACGATGAATCAAGCAAAAGTGTGGGGAACTGGAACATCCTTAAACTTAAGGTAATGAATTAGAAGCGGTAGGGAATTTTCTAACATTTTGACACATTTTGAATAGCAGAGAGTCTTACGATGAAGACGGGCTAAGTAATGACGTAATCTTGTATTGGCTCTTCTAGGTTCTGTGTGAGCATGGTATAATAGTAACACAGAACAGGAGGTGGGTTATGTGGATAAATTTTGATCAACTCCTCGATTTACCAAATGTAACAGTGGTCAATTATCAAAAAATTGAGCAGACAATTTTC
>NZ_JADBTZ010000033.1:0-2637 GCF_020245885.1 Microcystis sp. M165S2
AATTCTCTCCCCTTCTAATAGTTTAGAAGAAATGGAGCGAAAACTACTCTTTTATCAACGTTATGGAGTGGAAGAATACTATCTCTATGATCCAGATTCTCATAATTTTCAAGGATGGTTAAGACAGGAAGGACTATTAAGTTCTATACCTGAGATTAAGGGATGGGTTAGTCCTCGGTTAAATATCCGATTTGAATTGACAGAAGATGAGTTAGAAATTTATAGTTTAGATGGTCAGAAATTTTTAACTTCTATTGAGTTATCTCAAAGGTTAGAACAAGCAAGTTTACAATTAGAACAAGAGCGTCTTAAAGCTGAACGTTTAGCTGAATATATCCGTTCTCTGGGAATTGATCCCGATACTTTATAATGATATAATTGATCAGTTGTGACGAATACTAATTAACTGGTAAACTGCCGAAATTATCGTCATTGAACCTAGTCTAGGGCTATACTTAACTATGTAATCACTAAAAAAAACAAATCTATGAAAGCTTGGGCAAAATCTCTAGAAAAACCAGCAGTAGAATTTTCTGAAACCCAATTAACCTTATTATCGGGGAAAATTCCTGACGGATTGCGAGGTAGTCTCTATCGCAATGGTCCGGGGAGATTAGAAAGAGGTAAGCAAAAAGTTGGTCATTGGTTTGACGGAGATGGGGCAGTTTTAGCTGTACATTTTCATGATAAGGGAGCCAATGCCACCTATCGTTATGTCCAGACTGCCGGTTATCAGCAAGAAAGCGCCGCTAATCAATATTTATTTCCTAATTATGGCATGAATGCCCCCGGCTTCTTTTGGAATAATTGGGGAAAAGAGGTAAAAAATGCCGCTAATACCTCGGTGTTAGCTTTACCCGATAAATTATTAGCTCTCTGGGAAGGGGGTTTTCCCCATAAATTAGATTTACAATCTTTAGAAACCCTAGGCTTAGATAATTTATCTAGCTTACAAGCAAAGGAAACTTTTTCCGCTCATCCTAAGCTAGATTTGTCCAGAGGAGAGATTTTTAATTTCGGGGTGACAATCAGTGCCAAAGTTAGTTTAAATATCTATAAGTCTGACTCCACTGGTCAAATTATCCAGAAAAACACTTTTGAGTTAGATAGATTGTCTTTGCTGCATGACTTTGTTTTAGCAGGACAGTATCTCGTCTTTTTCGTCCCACCGATAAAAGCAGATAAATTATCGATACTGTTGGGATTTAAAACTTTTAGTGATGCCATGCAGTGGCAGCCAGAATTAGGAACAAGAATACTAATTTTTGAGCGAGATTCTCTGCAATTAGTCAGTGAAAGTGTTACGGATTCATGGTTTCAATGGCACTTCGCTAATGGTTGTGTGAATGAGCAAGGCAATCTTGAAATTGTTTTTGTCCGTTATGACGACTTTAAAACTAATCAATTTTTAAAAGAAGTTGCCACGGGTAAAACCGAAACCTTAGCCATCGGAAAATTAGCAAGTATCACCATCAATCCCCTATCAGCAAAGGTGATTAATCAGGAAATTCTCTCGGATTTAAGCTGTGATTTTCCCGTGGTTTCCCCGCAACTGGTGGGACAAAAATGGCAAAATACTTTTTTAGCTGTCCATCGTCCCGATAGCGATATTCGTCGGGAAATTATCGGACTTCCCGCTTGTTATAATCACTCCACAGGTAAGTTAACTATTGCTTATCTAGAAAATAACTGTTATGGCAGTGAACCGATTTTTGTCTCCGATGGTTTATCTCCAGAAACGGGATGGTTAATCGTCGTGGTTTACGACGGCAATAATCACAGCAGCCAAGTGAGAATTTATGATAGTCAGCAGTTAGAAAAAGAACCCCTTTGCTGTCTGCAATTACCTAGTGTTATCCCCCCTGGTTTTCACGGTACTTGGCAAGAAAAATCAGAAAAAGTAAGCTAAGACGTATTTAAATCGCTTATTCTTAGATTAGCCGAATCTCCCCCAATCCCTTTACTGTTGCAAGAGTGCAAGAGCGCAAGAGTGCCTCGTCTGGCCCAAGCAATTTGAATTACGAACAGCTTAGCTTTGATGTTAGCGATCGCATCTTCGCCATGACAAGGGGTAAGATTGCTTTGGGGGGGGTTTTTAGTGGAAAGAGAAAGGTTAACGCGGAAAGTATCCCCCTCTTCTCGTAGGTTAAGGGGATGAGGTCATAACAATCCGTTGCCAAAACCGACTTTTCAGAATATAATAGAGAAGAGTAGTCATTCATCACTCAGATTAGTTAAGATGATATTACATGACTAATAATATTGACCATGATCGCTTATTTAAGGAGTTAATCTCCACCTTTTTTGTCGAATTTATTGAGTTATTTTTTCCTCAATTGATCGATTATTTAGATAGGGACTCGATTACTTTTTTAGACAAAGAAGTATTTACCGATGTCACGGAAGGAGAAAAGCATGAAAGCGATTTAGTAGCACAAGTTAGGTTTCGCGGAAAAGAATCTTTTTTTCTGATTCATGTAGAGGCGCAGGAAAGTTCCCGCAAGTGGTTTAATCGGCGAATGTTTACTTATTTTGCTCGCTTTCATGAGAAATTTGTCTTACCGATTTATCCGATTGTAATTTTTTCTTACTCAAAGCCAAAAAGAGCAGCAATTAGTCAGTATGTGGTCGATTTTC
>NZ_JADBTZ010000330.1:0-7287 GCF_020245885.1 Microcystis sp. M165S2
ATTAAATATAGGGAGAAAGGTAGTCGGAGAGGTTGCATTTAGCAAGAATCCGATAGAGAGGCTTGTAGTTAGCCCTGTACGGGTCAAAGCGTACAAAGCTGATTCAAAGTGCGACGTTTGCGTACAGAATTAGTAACTATATCGGGCGAATAATTATCGATTGCCTAAACCAAGAGATTTCTTGACACTATCCGATTCTATCGTAATATCCTATTTGCAGAGCTTATGACCAAAGGTAATTTAAACGATCTCATCCGTACAGAAGCTAATAAAGAGGTAGAATCCCAACCCTCTCCTTCTCTCAAACGTCCCAAGGAAACTAACGCCACCCTACAGGCAAAAATTAACGACTTGACGGCAGAATTAGAAAAAACCGAGAAAAATCAGCAAACTCTCCAAGAAACAGTTATTTCTCTGGAAGAAGAACTTAAAGAACATCTGGAACTCTCTGTCAGTTTACAGCAGTTACAACAACAGACCGAGCAGTTAGAATCTGTCCTCTCGGAAAAAACTACTTTGCTGGCACAATTATCGAGTCAATTAAGCAAGACAGAAACAGAACTGACTGATAAAAAACAGTTAATTGAAAAATTATCGAGTCAATTAAGCAAGACAGAAACAGAACTGACTGATAAAAAACAGTTAATTGAAAAATTATATAATCAAATTAAAACCCTAGAAAATAGTTCCACCCCCACCCCTGAACCGTCAGCAATTACCAAACTATTGCCTAAGAAACCCAGTCTTTATAACTTTGAAATGGCCACTTTAGCCCGTTATATTGCCCCCACTCCCACCCCCACAGAGTTAACGGATTCCGATATCGGTTGGTTCGATTAATTATGGCTAGTAAAAATCAAGAACAACAACATCCACAGGAAAGACTCGATCGCCCGATTGTTGATCAGCTACTGCAATCAGAACCCAATGATTTAAACTTAGCTGAATGCGCTCGTTTACGCATACGTTATCAAAACTTTCCGGGAGCAAGAGAAATCCAAAGAGATTTAGATTTAATCCTAGAAAAATGGCAGTTAGATGAAGTCAGTTTATGGGCAAAAACTCGACAACTGCACAGTCATGGACAAGTGTATCAAATTCGCCAAACCGAGGAGCAACAGGATTGGAGTTAAATTGCAGCAGTTATCTTAAATGGTGCGAGAGGAAAAATCAAACCTATAATTTGATTTTATCTAATAATCTCTGAAAAGGATTTTTTGGTTTGCTTGCTGGCGGATCTGCGGGGGGATTAGGATCATCTAGATAACGATAATATTTCCAGATATCCCAGTAAGGACAACCCGGTTCAATGCGAATTCCTGCCCAATGTAAATATTTTAAGGGCTGATTTAATCTCGGATCGATTAAAATATTCCCCTGAGGTTGAAAATGAGAACTTCCCCCCCAATTTCCCGCTTGACAACCCGGAGCGCGGACAATATTAAATCGATTGGGAACTCGTTTGAGAATGGTATAATTAATAATCGGTTGATCGGAGGTTTTTTGAGAAAAATCAAAGTATTCTGGATGAGCGGCACATTCTTGAAAAGCACTATATAATTCCTGTTCTGAGAAAAGATTCTTTTTACTAGCCCAAAAACCACCGTTAAACATTCCACTTAGATCATTTTCCGTGAAGATTCCTTGTTCTAAAACAATCGGATTAAAGACATCAGTAATCCCTTTTTTGTGTTGGTAATCACAGCAGAGAAAATCGTAGGTATCGAGGAAATTTAGATTATCTATTATTTTTTCAAAAACTACGATATCCGTATCGATATAAAGAAATTGATCTAATTCTCCAAACCAACACACCTGCTTGCGAAATTGATTGGGACGAGCAAAGAATTTTTCTCCAAAAATATCATAGATTTTCTGTGCCAATTCTTCCACTAATTGCAGATCAGGATAGAGAATAACGCCATATTTTTCGGCCAATAAATCGGCAATTTTTTGATAATTATTGTCATAGGGAATCAAGATGACAGTAGAATCGGGATCGTACAAACGAATACTATTCATTAATGCGATCGCCTGCTCGATAACTCGATCATTAGCGGTAATGTAAATTCCTCGCTTCATAAATATCCTAGGGGGTAAGAGTTAGAAATAATTATATAGCAGTTATCTTAATGGTGAAGTAGAAAGTTTTCCTTTTGGGGAGTCAGCCATCAGACTTCGGCGTGAGCTTTTGTCGAACGCTTTTTTCTCCCGATATCCCTGTTCACTGATAACTGATCACTGATCACTGATCACTGAATAGCCGATCGGTCTTTCTCTGTCAACTCTTAAGGAGTCGTGGGTTTCATTTTTGAATTGGCGAATAATTAAGGAAAGATCACTGCTACTTAAACAGTTTTTTCTTAAGTTTAGCGAGGGAACTCTGTATCCATAATTTTTTAAGTCGCAGGGGTTCTAAACCTTTTATATCAGCCGGATAGTGTTTTTTAATATCAAAGAAATCATTAATTTCTCTTAAAATTGTTTCAAAACGTGGTAGTAATTTTTCGGGATGATAATCATCGAGAAAATTAGCCGGTAAAGAATTAACGGGAAAATTACGGGCATAATTAAGAATACGTGACCGATCGTATTGAGTGGAATAAGCCCCGATTTTTTGACAATTGAAACCGGGATCGAGATAATCGGCTAAGGCACTATTGACGCTAGAAAATACCGTACAACCACAGGCTAAAGCTTCCAGGGGCGGTAAGCCAAAACCCTCCGTTAAACTGTTTACAGCCCAATATTCAGCCGAATCGTAGAGATAAACCCGACTACGATTGAATAATCCCACTAAATCCTCCACATAGCTATCTAAAACCTTAACGCGACAGTGGGGACGGAGGGCGGGAACTAGACGATTGAGAAGATACTTTGAGGATTTGCGCCCCTGTACTAGGACATCGATATCTCTTTCTAAGCCTAAATTGAGAAATTCTGAGCCAATTTGATTAGGAAGATAGTAAATCAAAGCATTAGGAGCTTTTTCTCCCCAATAACCCATAGTATTACGGCTAACGGTGATAATTGGTATTTGGGAGGGTAAACGGAAGCCGTAACCTGTACTATGGGCATGATAAATGATATTATGCGATCGCAATCTTTGCACCAGTTTAGGAACATCAAAACCCCAGCTAACCACAAAAATACTGTCATCCGAGCTTATTTTCGCGAGTATATCCTCTAAAAAAGGATAATTTAACTCTTTTTGACGATAAGTCACAATCTGGGCGCTACAAATTTGACTAGCCAAATTGACGGTTTTCATTTCTGCCCACAGTCCACCTCCACCAAAAGGAGAAGTAGTACCGGGCAAAAGAAAATAGAGGTTTCTCATCAGGATAATAGAAGTTTTGGTTAAGCGGTAGTTTGGAGACTTGGCTATTCTATACTTAATTATTAAGCTGTGAGGTATCTAAAGGCAATAGTCGATCGAGCATAGATATTATTAAATTATGTTTGCCACTGATAAATACTTAGAATTTTAAAGCAATACCCTCCTCGTCCTATTCACAATGAGGAAGACTTAGAAATGATGCAGGAGGTTATTAATCGCCTTTTAGACAAACCCCAATTAACGGCAGAAGAAAGGGAATATCTAAATGTTTTAGGGGCTTTAATTTATGAGTATGAGGAAAATCAAGAGCCAATACCTGATATTTATGGACTTGAATTGTTGAAATTTATATTAGAGGAAAGAAACCTACAAAAGCAAGATTTGCTATCTATCTTTGAAAGTAAGTCAACCCTGGATGACATTTTTGATGGCCTACAAGAGTTAACTCCTATCTATATTCAAAAATTAGCCAATTTTTTAAATATATCTCCTGATTTATTTTTTCCTAGTTAGTAACAAAAAATGCGCTAGACAGTTAGGCTTATTTCCTGTCTTAACGCATAGGTTAACAGACTAAATCAAAGCCCGATAACGCCCCAAAGCCAGTAGAGGAAAATACTGCTGATAGAAATGATATTTCAGGTAAAAATGACAGGGAAAACCTGTGCCGGTAAAGTAATCTTCATCCCATGTACCATTTTCTTTTTGGGTAACAAGAAGATAGTTAACGCCCTTTTCAATCACTTCTCGCTGATAATTGCCGGTGACTTTCCCGACGGCTAATAAACCGATTAATGCCCAAGCAGTTTGGGAAGCGGTACTATTTCCCTGTCCTTTAAATTTAGGGTTATTGTAACTAAAACAGGTTTCACCCCAACCACCATCAACATTTTGACAACTGCTTAACCAATTGGCTCCTTTTTGCAATTGATGGCGATATTTATTCGGTTCCAGAAAAGCCAAAGCAGATAATGCCCCACTGGTTCCATAAATATAATTTACACCCCAACGACCAAACCAACTACCATCAGCTTCCTGTTCTTTTTCCAGATAATCCAAAGCTTTTTTAACTCGATTTTCCTCCATGTTAACATCACAAGTGCCTAACATTTCTAGAACTCTGGCAGTAACATCAGCCGTATTAGGATCGATCATTGCTTTTAGATCGGCATAGGGCAAAGAATTAAGCCAGTTTTGATCGTTATCGATGTCAAAAGCTCCCCAACCACCAGCTTTACACTGCATAGTAGCCATCCAATTAACTGCCCGTTTCATCACACCTTTTTTAATATTTTCATCGGGCATTTTAATTAACTCTAAAGCCATCACCACCACTGCCGAATCATCTAAATCGGGATACCAGCGATTGTCAAATTCAAAAGCCCAACCGCCGGGGGTTCCGATTTTATTTTTAATCGCCCAATCGCCATAATCAAGAATTTGTTGATCGATTAACCATTGTCCCGCTTTAATCATAGCTGGATGAGCAGGATTTAGCCCGGATTCAATTAGCGATCGAATTACCCAAGCCGTATCCCAAACCGGCGACACACAGGGCTGTACACAATAGGTATTATCTGTCTCAATGGCAAAATTATCCACCGCTTTTAAACCGCGGGCAACAATCGGATCGTAAACATCATAACCTAGGGCTTTTAAAGCTAATAGGGAATTTAACATCGCTGGGATAATTCCCCCCCAATCTCCTGTGTCTTCCTGTCGTTCAATTACCCATTTTTCCGCCGCTTTCAGACTTTCTTGACGGAAGGGAACTAAATCAGTTTTTTCTGCCCATTTAAACAGCCCATCTAACCAGAGAAAAACATCCGCCCAATCGTTATTTTTTGGTAACTCATACTTGACATTATTCACCCCTTCTGTATAGAGTTCATCGAGATTAAAACCCATTTTATACACGGGTTTTTTGTCAAAAACAATTAATAAAGGAACCGTACTTCCCCGCGCCCAACTGGACATTTCATAGATAGTAAAAGGGAAATTTTCCGGCAGTAGCATAATCCAAGCGGGGATAGAGGGAACCCCCTGCCAATCGTAACAATCAATCAAAGCGAGGTGCATTTTGGTGAAAATGCGGGTTTTGCTGATGCCACCTTTAGCTAAGATAAATTCTCTAGCTTTTTCTAAAGCAAGATCATTAACGGGAATTCCCAATAGTCGCAGCCCCATGTAGGCTTCCACAGTGGTGCTAAGATCGCCACCATCCCCATAAAATAACTCCCAAGCGCCGTTAGGACACTGTTGCTGACGCAGATAGGTGGCTGCTTTGTCTAGGGGGCGTTTTTTGTCAGTTTTCCAGATTTTGTGCAGTAAAATTGCTTCTGAGGTGATGGTGACATTAGATTCTAATTCTGCCCACCAGTAACCGTCAGAGTATTGGGTAGAAAGTAAATAATTTTGAGAAAGTTCGATCGCTTTCGCTGTTTTAGCGGCTATTTCGTTGATTTTGTCCTGAATCTGCATTTTTTCCGTTCGACAACCTCTAGGGACCACGAGTACAAATAAGATAATCTTATTTACAAAGTTTTTAATAAGTAGCTAAAGAATGGGCTTTTGTTCCCAAAGAATCCCGTAAAGGAATCTGCGTGGGTTGACACCAGCAATTCTCATTTTAAGGTTTCATGACATTAAAACCCTTGCACCTAGAGGGGTTAAAATTCTTTAACGAATCTCTAGATCGCTGAAACAACGCAAAATCGTTTCAAAATGAGAATTGCTGGAGCAAGATTAACGGTTAGACATTTTCTCAACTAGAGACTATGGCAAAGGTTTAATTGTCACTAATCCTCCAGCAAAACCCTGAATATTCAACTCATAGCCCTCAAGTAAACCCATGCCAACTAACGGATCTGTCTCTGACTCATTGATTTCAATAGATTTGATCTGACCATCCCAGATTACAGTTGCCTCAAATACGTTAAACATAAAGAGGCTTCCATCGCCCAAAATTCCTTCTTCTTGCATATACCACGTTAATCCTAGCTTACTGATGATAGCAGAAGGTAAAGTGAGAAATCCAGTGTAACCAGTGTCAATAACTGCTTTAATCGCTTGCCTCTGGTGATTTTCCCCCAGCACTACGAATTGAATAACTGCTTCTCGGCGCGAATTGACGCTCCCCATCATCATGGCGACACACTGGGGGAACGAAAGCCAAAACGATGGACGGCACGATGCCCAATCCGAATACCGAATATCTGCGCGTCAGGAAAACGTATTAATAACTGTTTAGCTGCTTTCAGGCTATCGTCAGCTACTTCAAAAGCCCCTGTTTCAATATCTATAGCTACAATCCTGCCATAATTGCCCTCCTCGACTTGTGATCGTATCTGAGACTCGTAGATTTCGTGTCCACGTCGGGCAAATTCTTCTTTGCTATAGCGGGGTTGACGGATTAGCATGATTAGACTTTTCTTAGATCATCGAAAATTTTGGGTCTGAAACCCCGTCGTAGAACGACGGCTTTACTGTTAAATATTAGCACATTTACCAAATATATGCTAAAATGTGAGGTATGGAAAAAGCCTATTGGTTTCGATTTTACCCCACACTCGAACAAGAGTCGCTATTGCGGCGCACTTTGGGCTGTGTAAGATTAGTTTACAATAAAGCTCTCCACGAACGAACACAAGCTTGGCACGAAAAGCAAGAAAGAGTAGGCTACGCTCAAACTTCTTCAATGCTAACTGATTGGAAAAAGCAAGAAGAATTAGACTTTTTAAACGAAGTAAGCTGTGTACCTTTACAACAAGGGTTAAGACACCTACAAACAGCTTTTACCAATTTCTTTGCTGGTCGTACTAAGTATCCCAACTTTAAGAAAAAACATCAAGGAGGAAGTGCCGAATTTACTAAGTCAGCTTTTAAGTTCAAAGACAAACAAATCTATTTAGCCAAATGCACAGAACCTTTACCTATTCGATGGTCAA
>NZ_JADBTZ010000331.1:0-4849 GCF_020245885.1 Microcystis sp. M165S2
AGGCCAGTCTCGAAAACCAAGTGGACGGCGCAGCACCTTGAAAACTCGGCTTAGGGGGTTCCGACCAGAAAAGCTTGGCCGGGTAAAAAGTCGCGCGCAACAAGTACAAGAAGCTATAGGCGGTCAACGTACCGTGGGACACACGGAATCGGGCTTCTGAAATGGGGCGAAAGTCTGCGGACTCTGTGTAAGACAGTACATGGTTTTTTAACTGTGGTATGCGACGGTGGTGGAAGCAGAAACTTAAATCGTGAGGTTTAGGAATCGCCGCACTTTTAGGGCGGCGAGGATGTCAAGAGTTGACAATTTCCTCCTTAGAAAAAGTTGATAATCGGTTCACCGGGCTTGGCATTTATAAAGGTCGATCCCGTTTGTCGTTTCTCGAATCGTTCCCGAGTTTTCACGTAGGCGAGATCGGGTAACGACACATAGCCTACACTGTCCACGTATTTCCACGAATTATCCACAAAGAAACGCACGAAACGTTCAACCGAAGGTTTGCTATCCAGTTCTTTTTTACTAACGTAAATAAAGAGAGGGCGAGTGAGGGGACTATAGGTATTGCGCTTGACGTTCTCCAAAGGAATGGGCTTAACACACTCTTTGCCCTCCAGATTTTCTAGCCCGACCACGTTTACCTTGTCTTGATTTTGCATTACGAAAGCGATCCCCGCAAAGGCGAATCCGTTGGCATTGCCGATGACTCCCTGAATCAGAGTATTTTGGTTAAAGCTGGGCGTATAATCGCTCCGAATATTCCCTCTTCTCTTGGTGATCGATTGGGTGAAATAATCGGTCGTTCCCGCGTCCACAGGAGGTGCGAATAACAGAATTCTCTCTTTGGGAAATTTAGGATTAACTTGATCCCAAGTAACGATTTTCCTTTCGGCTTCTGCCTCCCAGAGTGTCTTTAACTCTTTTCGAGTTAGGCACTTGAGAAACTTATTGTTTTTGTTCGCTACCAACGCCAGACCGTCCAGCGCCATGGGTAGCTCGATGTACTCGATTCCCGCCCTCTTACAGGCTTTCGATTCCGATTCCCGGATGACACGGGAAGCGACCCCAATATCGATGCTACCGTTACAGAGCCGGGTAAATCCCCCACCTGTACCGCTAAAGGCCACCCCGACTCGGGCGTTGGGAGCGACTTTTTGATATTCTTCGGCAACGGCGAGCGCTAGGGCGAAGCCCACGGCCCCCCCGTCCACGCTGACCTGTTGTTCCCCGCTTTCCGCTCTGTCGGCACAACCGGTCATCCAGTGGCCTATCAGTAAGAGGGGAATTAGATAAAAAAGACGGAATTGTTTCATAGACTTGAAGATAGATTGATAACAATATCGTTGATGGCTTTTAGGTGGGAGAATTCGCTCTGATTTGGTCGAAAATAGCTCCCTTCGCTAAAAAATCGTTACGGATCAAAGGCCAACCCCCTAAATCTTGGGAGCTAAACAGGGTTTCCACGGGAGGTAATTTTGCTTCGGTGGCGATCGTGATAAAGGGATTGACCGATCGATAGCCTAGTTTGGCCAATTCCTGTTGTGCCGGCTCGGAATAGAGGAAATTGACAAAGGCCTCGGCCACCTCTCGCGTGCCGTGTTTATCGACATTTCTATCCACCACCGCAACGGGATTATCGATCGAGATATTGACCGGAGGGACGAAGTAACTGGTGTCGGGTCGATTTCTGGCCGCTAGAATTACCTCGTTTTCGTAGGTGACTAAAACATCCCCCTTTCCTTCTTGGAAAAAGGCATTGCTGGCTTCCCGCGCGTCCCTGGCTAGGGTGGGAATCTTTTCATAGACTTGGCGGACAAAATCCAATGCCTGTTCCGGTTCGCCCCCCGTTTGCGTCACCGAACCCCAGAGGGCTAATAACTGCCAAATAGCGATCCCGGAAGTTTTCGGATCGGCGGATAGAACCGTAACGTCCTCTCTAGCCAGATCCGCCCAAGATTGAATCTTTTTCGGATTTCCCGCCCGTGTGACGATCGCTGCAACCGATCGACTCACCACTCCCCTTCTCGGAACCCGATCTTCCCAACTGCGATGAACTAACCCCGCGTCGGCGATGCGCGTCACGTCTAGAGGTAGGGCTAGATGTACCACGTCCGCCTCTTGTTTCCCAGCAATCACGTCATCGGCCTGGGCCAGGGAACCGCCGTAACTCCGCTGGAAAATGACTTTTTGGTTATGCTCTTTTTGCCATTTATCGACGAATTTCGGGATAATCTGGTCGTGAGCGGCTTTCGTGACCGAAAAGGAAACGAGATTTAATTTCACCTCTGGTTTCGAGACTATTTCCCTGGACGTACAGGAAGCGAGCGCGAGCGCACCCAGCAATCCTAATACCAAGAAGGATACAAATCCCCGCCGCGATAGCGAATGGAAGCGACGAAATAGCGATCGAATTGATAACAGTGATACATTCATCGGGATTTTCCCTATAAGGTTGATCTAAAGGAGTTCTCGATTATCGCGGTCTATTCTCTCTTGCTCAATTCTGACTCCCGTGCGAGCCAGAGATTGTCGATTTTTACAGGGGCCTAATTTAGCCGATGGGAATCAACAGGCGATAGGAGCCGTTATCGAGAATAATCCGTAGCCCCAACCACATCAGCACAAAAGGGAAAAGCTTACTCGCATAACGGCTGAGGACAACCGCGATCCCCGGTTGGCGGGTTAGATTATAGGAGAGAAATAACCAAGTACAAACGATTAAATAGCAGATCGGGATGATTACGGCTAACTGCGCCACGGTACTATTGGCGAATAGGGGAATGTAGATACCGAGATTATTGCCGCCATTGGATATCGTGACCGCGGAAACTTTATAGGTTTGGCGATCGCTGAGGACTTGACCGAGGGATAGTCTTCGCGAGGCGAACCCGTGAAATTGGGCGTTTCTTCGCAAATTCACCTTGCGATCTGCGGTTTCCCTCTCGTTATCGCGATTTAACGTCAGTAAATTTCTCACACCGATGAGGATCGGCAGGATTCCGAGAAGACCGATATAAATCGGCGGGATGATTAAGCCGAGTAGAAAACCGACCAAGCTAACCGATACTAAGGCCGTAAACCCGAGTAGCTCGCCGACGACAATGTGAACCGGGCGAAAGGTACGATTTACCTCGCTAAAGAAGCCGGTTAGATAAATATTGTCGTCGAAGGTGGTGGCTATGCCGGTGGCCACCGCGATTTTGACGATTTCGATCAACCAATCCATCCATACCACCTCGATCTCCCAAATGCGGGCGCAATTTCATTTTGAAACTATATCATTTTGAATACATTTATAAATGTACTTTGTTACACAATCGAGGAGTCGTGGATTTTTATAGTATGTAAATAAAACTAATGGCAGCTATGCCGAGGGAGTTGGGAAACTCTTCTCTCTTGTCCCCTTTCCCGATAATAAATCTTGTTTTCTGCGAGAAATCCCATGCTCCACCGTTCGATCAAGTGTCTCTGGAAACCGTGGCGAAATTGGCGGGCAGTTCTTCCCGCGATGCTTTTTTTGACCAGCCTGGTCGGGAGCTTTCTCCTGGCTGGATTTTCCGACACGATCGCCGTCGGTCAAAATTCTCGATCGGATAACCCGATTCTGAACCTGGTCGATAGCTTTAAATTCCCCCGCAATACGACTCCCCGACTATTGGAAACCGTGGGATTATTTATCGCTGGAATTCTCTTCTGTATCGCGATCAATCGCTGGTTCAAACGCTCGACCCCCTCCGATATCACTCCCCTCGCCAAACAAGCGCGGCGGCTAGGAACCCTCAAGATCGGCTATCCCGAGGGTATGACCAATCTGGAAGTTCTCCGCGCCCAGGCCTTTCTCGAAAGACGCTTAAAACCCTTTGGGGTGACGGTAACGTGGACGAGTTTTCTGGCCGCTTCCTCTCTGATCGAGGCCTTGAGCAACGGAACGATCGACTTCTGCGGTGGTGGCGGTACGGCGAGTATTTTCTCCCAAGCGGCGGAACACGTCTTCGTCCGGGTAGCCAAGGAAAAATATACCGCCCCGAAAGGTCAGGCGATTCTCGTACCGGAGGATTCGCCAATAGAGACGTTGGCGGATTTAAAAGGAAAAAGAATCGCCTTCGATCGGGGTTCGAGCGCCCATTACGTCCTCATCCGCGCACTGATGAGAGTGAATCTCGAATTAAGCGATATCGAACCGGTGTATGCGACTCAACCGGAAGCACTGGTGCTTTTTCGTTGCGGTGAGATCGACGCTTGGGTGGTGTGGGTTCCCTACTCGCCCACCGAGACGCGCACCTATCCAGGAAGATCGGTGGCCGATCTAGAGAGCATCTTTGGGGAAAACGCCTCTCTAGAAGTGCCGACCTATTATTATGCGGTTCCCGAATTGGTACGCGATTATCCCGATGTACTGAAAGTGATTTTAGAAGAGGTGAACGAGGCGGGTGCTTGGGCGAAACAACAGGAGTTAGAGGCGACGAGACGCTTGGCAGCTCACCACGAGCTCGATCCGGCGATCGTCACTAATCTCGAACAACGGGCCTCTGAACGTGCCATTATCCCGATCGACGATCGCTCTCTGGCGGCCCTACAACACCAAGCTAATATCTTCCGAGACCTGAAACTGATCCCCCATCGGGTCAATGTGCGCGACGGAACCTACACCCTACAGACGAAACAAAATTGGACATATTAATAGTTAGTAAAAGTATAGTCAAATATAGACGGACTGAATTCCATTTCAGAAATTCCCTTCACTTTTACTTCGAGAGATTGATTCTCCTTGGGTGAACTACGCACCTCTCTATCCCATAGCGGTTAAACGCATTTGGGAATGCTTTTCGCAAAATGTTGTAGGAACCCATCA
>NZ_JADBTZ010000332.1:0-7707 GCF_020245885.1 Microcystis sp. M165S2
CCAATATCTTCTCGTCAGTCAAGGGGAGATACTAATAGAATCCTATAGCAAAACATCAGAAAATCATTGGTTACTGCAAGAATACATCCCAGCTAGGGGAATTATCTCTCTGGATTCCTTAGGAATTAGCTTAAATCTTGCTGATATTTACGAAGGAATTGATTTTAATCTCAACTCCTAACTTTAGCTATCTTTTAAGAAGACGTACTAAAAACAATTTTACCATCTTTTACCGCTACTAAACGCAAAGTTAAAGGTCCAGATGTATTCGTTTTACTAGCAGCAATTGCCTCAAGTGTCTCAATAGAATTACCCGACTTTTTGACTTGACCAATAAAGTTAACTACCGTAGTTAATAACCCATCTTCCACTTGAATTGACCCTAAAACTCCCGCACTTCTAGCGCGAAATTGAGCCGAAGCTAAAAGTAAATCTAAGCGCTTTTGTAGGTCTTCTTCTGTCATATTTTGGGGATCGATAGAAACGGCAGCGATTACCTGTTTCTCCTCAAAAACTCTTTGATTGGGAACCACATCAGCAAAGACACGAATCTCGCTTTCTCCTAAGACATAATTACCTGCTGAAAGGATTCTCACCACATATTCTTTACCGTCCTGTAATTGTTGACTTAACTGTTCTACCTGTGCTTTTGTGATCTTAACTAAACGCTGGTCAAAATTAGGCTGATTCGGTTGGGTAGCACGGATAGCATTCATATTCGCTTCTCGCAATAACTTATCGATAACGGTGACAATAGCTTGGGGATCAACAATACGAAAAGCTCCAAAAGATAACACCTGTCCCCGGAAAATAGCGATTTGTTTTTCCCGCAATTCTTGATAGGTTTGATAGTATTGTTCTAAAACTTCCACTTCCCGCTTAAGAAAAGCCATTTGGGTTTCTAAATCTTTTAATTTTCCCTCACGCTGTTCCAAAGCCAAATTTTTATCCACAATCGAGCGATCGAGTTCTCCAATACGTTGATCCCGGCGATCAATTTCTAGCTGTAGGGTTTTTTGTTGAGTCTCTAACTGTTGAAGTCGCGCTTGTCTAGCTGTTAATAACTTTTGTTGATTAGCCAACTCTTTATCTCTAACTTGAACGGTGGTTTGTAGTTGATTTATCTGACTAGAAAGAATTGATTTTTGTTGGAACAATTGATCCCGTTGACTGGTTAACTGTGCCTTTTGATTAGTTAAAATGACTCGTTCATTGTTTAAATTAGCCACTTCCTTACGAAACTTTTCCAACTGTCCCGAAACTAATCGCAAACGTTGACGAGAAGCTTGATAATTTTTGTTAAGAACCTCTAGACGTTTCTGCACAGCTATCTGTTCACTTTTAGCCGTTTTTAAAGCCTTTTCCACCTGATTTTTCTGTTCGGTGGTTTTTCTCACCTGTCTTTCCAAATCCTTAATAGCGGCACGACGTTCATTTAAAAGACGATCCAGTTCAAAAACCCCTTGACGCAGGGATTTACTAGAAGCAAACAAGACAATTAAAGTCGAACCGGCGATCAAAATTCCCGTTACAATCGTCATCAAAGTTGCGGTTTGTTTCGGACGCAGATTAAATAAACGCATCCTTTTCTTACCGATACGGCTCCCTATGCGATCGCCAATAGCCGCTATCAGACCACCTAAAACCACGATGGCCAAAACTAAAATATAAGCGCTAGTCATCCAGAATTTAAGTAAATTGTTGACTGAGAGCGACGGGATTATGGACGGTGATTTTCTTCTTGTAAATTGAGACCATTTCCTGATCCCGCAGCTCTCCCAATAAACGGGTGACAGTGACGCGGGTAGAACCGATCGCTTCGGCGATCGCTTGGTGAGACAATTTTAGGTCAACCCGGATACCATCGGTGGTGGGAACCCCAAAATCACGACAGAGAATTAATAAAAAACTGACCAAACGTGAACCCATATCCCGGTGAGCCAAGGTTTCGATCATCATTTCCGTTTGCAGAATCCGCGAGGACAAACCCTGCAGCATCAACATTGATAAATCGGGATTATTGCGGAGGGATCTTTCTACCTGATCGATCGGGGCCGAGAGTAATTCTACCGGAGTAAAAGCCACGGCATGATAAAAACGATCCGATCGCTGACCAGTAAGTAAGGATAGCACACCAAAGACGCTATTTTCCCGCAGTAGAGCCACGGTAATTTCTTCTCCCGCTTCATAGACTCGCGATAACTTAACCGCTCCTTTAAGCAAAAAATAGACTCTTTCGGCCGGATCTCCCGGGAAAAAGATCGTTTTGCCACGCTCGAACAATTCCACCACCGGGGGGAAATTGCCGCTGCCGATTCGACGGAACACATCTGCTAGGGGTTTATCTTGTATTAATGATAAGTCCATCTCACATCCAAAAAAGGGGAAAATTGTTTTTATTATGCAACGAGTGTCACCTCTATTAAACATAACCGCTGCCTAAACTGGGAAAAGTTTTGGGCGCTTTTTGCCAGACAATGGGGAAGGGGTGATCATTGCTGCCCCCTTATCTGTATCCCTATTATACCGAATCTCGCTGGGGTCGGCTATTGGGGAGATTTTTGTAAGAGAAACGAGAACTATGTTAGATTTAACGGGAAAAAACGCCCTAGTGACAGGAATTGCCAATAATCGCTCGATCGCTTGGGGAATTGCCCAACAACTCCATCAAGCTGGTGCAAATATCGGTGTCACCTATCTCCCCGACGAAAAAGGCCGCTTTGAGAAAAAAGTGCGAGAATTGGCCGATGAACTTAATCCCGCTTTTTATGTCCCCTGCGATGTCCAAAATGACCAACAGGTAGAAGATACTTTCGCTACAGTGGCGGAAAAATGGGGTAAACTGGATATTTTGATTCACTGTCTCGCTTTTGCCGATAAAGAGGGTTTAACGGGCGATTTTACCGCCATTCCCCGGGAAGCTTTCACTAAATCTCTAGATATTAGCACTTTTTCCCTAACCCGTCTAGCGCGATCGGCTAAACCTTTGATGACGGAAGGGGGAAGTATTATCACTCTTACCTATCTCGGTGGTGTCAAGGTAATTCCTAACTATAATTTAATGGGGGTAGCAAAAGCCGGTTTAGAAATGAGTGTTCGCTATTTAGCCGCGGAATTAGGGGGCCAAAAGATCCGAGTTAACGGTATTTCCGCAGGTCCAATTCGCACCTTAGCATCTTCGGCCGTGGGGGGAATTCTTGATATGATCCATCATGTGGAAGAAATCGCGCCTTTACATCGCACGGTGACACAAATTGAGGTGGGAAATACGGCCGCTTTTTTAGCCAGTGATCTTTCCAGTGGTATTACCGGACAGATTATTTATGTAGATTCCGGTTACGAAATTATGGGAATGTAGTTTTATTCAGTTATTAGTTATTAGTGTCACGAGGTTCTGAAGGGGGATTTTTGACTTCTTTGGGGTTAATTGCGATCGGACTGAAGGTTCGTTTAGTTTTTTAACAATTTATTCCCTATTTTCAAGCAATTTCTCAATTATGCGGTGAGAAATGCGAAAATTAGTCTGTTGTAGTCGGGCTATAGTATCTGAAAGCTCGATTAAGCCTCGGCTTGATGCGTCGTCTAAAATTCCGAGAGTGCCAATAATAGGAATTCCCCGCTCGCTGGCAATTCGCCGACCCAAGCGTTCATCGATAATCAGCAAATCGGCGGGTAAGGTTTGAGCGAGGGTGATAGCGGCCTGTTCTCCGGGGTCGAGAATATTTAGGGTTTCATCAATCGTTTGAACAGCCTCAATGATAAGCCAAGAGGGTGGATTGGCGATCCATTGCTGAAGAATGGCCGGTGCATCTGCATCAAGCATTTCACCGCGAACCACATCGGGAATGATAATCTGTCCAAATAAGCGGGGGAATAGGTCGATCTGGTCAATGAGCAGTAAATAGTTGATAGGTGAGGTATCAGAAACGACTATCATAAAAGACTATGATCGTGTTTGTTGCGAAGTTGCTGAAGAGTCTTGCGATCGCTCTCTAGATCGACTTCATCGTAATGTAAATCGGTATCATGGTTTTTTAAAAAAGCATCCACCACCCAACGAGAAGATAGACCTAAAATACGTCCGACCTCGGCACTGGTGATTTTTTCCGATCGGTAGGCCTGCACCACCAAAGCCTCTAAAATTTCACGGGGAAGATTATTGTAGTTGTAATGTTGAAGCAATTCATCGGGAATATCGATAGTAATTTTCATGATTTAGCTTCCTTTTTTTTGGGGTTTACTGATAATGTTTATAGAACATAGGTTGGATTGAAGCATGAAACCCAACGCCCCCATTCTACACCTTCTCAACAGAATTTAGTATAACTTTTGGATATGGATAAAGCTGGTATTCCTATTAGTTCGCTTCAAATAATTTCCAAATCTCTTTAATAGAAATATAGATACCGAGAACAGCAGCTAACAAAAGAAGGATTTGACTATCCGAGCCAAGGCAATTCTGAAAATTTTCATCGGTTAACACTTTATAGACCACCTTAGACATGGCAAATACAGCCGATAAACTCAACCCAGAAACGAAAAGAATTTCTAGATAAGATTTATTGTTTCCCCGTCTTGGCTGTTTTTTTGTAACCAGTGCCACGCTTGCGGTAATGACCAAAGTTCCGATTAACAAAAGAAAGTTTTCAATGTTAACAATCTTCATCAAAAATTTATGCTGATTTTGTTTTTCTAAAGGTAATATACCATCCGCAGCCCGCCGCTAATATCGCACCAATAAACGCGCCGTAAACTCCCGCAATCGCTCCCCCTAGGGCCGCACCTCCCACCGTCACCACCATCAGGCGATCGGCTTTATCCCAAAATCGAGAAGAAGTAGCACCCCCCTTATCAAGGGGGAATCGGGCTAATTTTTGGGCAGTTTTTACCCAATCTTGGCTAGGAATAACATCATTAATAAATATGGTCTCGAAATCTAAACTATCGGGAAAAATGACGCTTAAACTTTTGGTGCATTCTTGGTTAGCATAGGCTGCGTCTAATTCTTCGATCGCTTTTTTATAAGCTTTTTCTAGGGGAGGATAATCCTTGATAAGTTGCCGCAATTGTGTTGCTGCCTGGGGTTGTTCTTCCCTTAGTAATCGTCTAATTGCTTCGAGCGATCGCTGTAGATATTCTGGCAAGGGTTCAGTCTGCTGTGCGAGGGCGATTAGCAGCGCTTCAAGATCGATAATTGTTTTGGGAATTTCCATAAGTTTAGTCCTGTCCAGTCAGGGTATAGGCTGCCCAATGGTAAGGATCGCTATATTCTGTTAGTTGATCTAGCCCTATTGTACTGCCTTCCTTCAAAGTATTCGCCGCCCTCACCTCCAGTCGATCGACCCCTTCCATTAGGGAGGGAAGTAGCCGAAGTTGCTCGATCCAGTCAGCTAGTTGCTGCCAAGTGATGTTTTTTAACCAATTTTGTGTATTTTTCAGAGCTAGAGCCGGGGATTCACCCGCTAATAATCTTTGATAGAAGTTAATCATAAACCAAGCGCTAGAAATCTCCTTCACCGGCCAGAGGGTACTGACCACATTAGTCGCACCCGCTGCCCGGAAAGCACTGACGAGGCCGACGTATTCGGTGGTAATGCCATCCTTACCGGTGAGAGCAGTTTCACAGGCAGCCAGACAGACGAGACGGTAACTAGAGAGGTTCAGTCCGTTGATATCCCGGACGGTCAATAAACCATCGCTAAGGGCGATCGCAGAGGCTTGGGGGCGAAAAGAGTCATAAAAGCCGTGACCGGTGAAATGGAAGGTTTTATAGGCATTTTCGAGGGCTTTGCGGACATTTTCCCGTGAGGCCTTTTTCGGGCTAATTCTCGCGCTCGGTTGCAGGATATGGCTAATAATCGCCGATTCCAGTTGGGCGAAATCCATGGGTTTTTGCTCCGTTTTGGGGTCTTCGACACTGAGGAGGGGAGAATAGGAGAAATCGCCGGACTGGGGACGCAAACCAACCTGAGCAGAGGGGAGATAGGTAGCGGTGTATTTTTCGGGGAAGAGGGTATGTAGGGGGAAGCGGTGCAGATCCCGGTGGGGGATGAGAATGAGGGAATTAACGGAAACCGGCAAATGTGCGAGAATTTTATCGATCTGTAAAATCCGCTTTAATTCGGCAAAACAGTTGTTAAGTGACAATCTCCAAGGGTGATTTTGTTTATTCTCGGTTTCTTTTTTACTAGCATAGTCGCGGTATTGTTTATCCCATTCGGTTAACCAAGTCCGAAACTGTCGCGCCTGTTGATAACGTTGCTCTCTTTCCAGAATTACGGGATCAGCGTCTGCGGTGATAATAAAGGTGGTGAGATTGTCCTCGCTGAGATACCAGTAAATAATCGCCTTATCCGGACTTGTCAGGCTTTGGATAGTGGCATAATCGGGACTGGTGGGGTTTTCTTGCCAATTATCGAGAATCCAAGTCAAGCAACGATTTTTATAAAATTCTGCCTGTTCAATTGCGTCTAGGGGATGATTTTCCTCGATCAGTAAATCGATTTCTAGGTGACTAAAACTGCTGAATTTTGCCTCAAAAGCGGGTTTATCGCCTTTCTGGGCGCGTAGTCGGTTGAAAAGGTCGCGTCCCTGTTGTTGATAGAATCGCGCTTGAGTGATTTCCTGTAGGGAAAGATGAGCGCGGATCAATCCTTGCAGAATTTCTAAATGATCTTCGGGGAAGTCTTTTTCGGTGAGAATCGGTAAAGCGATTTGATAATGTCGGATTGCGTCGCGACAATAGGGACTAGCTTTCTCTTGATACTGGGAATGTTCCAGATAAGCTTCCCCTAGATAGCGATAAATTTGCCCCCACGGAGGCGATCCTTGAACGAGGTGGGGAAGTGCCTCCCGGAGGCCGAAAAGATGGGGTTCTCGGTCATTAAGGGCTACTATCGGTTTAGGATAAATGAGAGCTTCTAGACTAGGAGTAGAAATGCGATTTTTGCTCAGAGAACAAATGGCCCACCCTCGGTTGTACCAAGCTTCATGGAAATCGGGTTTAATTTCTAAAGCTTGATCGTAGGATGCGATCGCTTGTTCATACCTTTCTAAATTACCTAACGCATTCCCTCGGTTGTTCCAAGCTTTATGGTCATCGGGTTTAATTTCTAAAGCTCGATCGTAGGATGCGATCGCTTCTTCATCCCTTCCTAAGTTACCTAACGCAACCCCTCGGCCGTACCAAGCTTCATGCAAATCGGGTTTAAATTCTAAAGCTTGATCGTAGGATGCGATCGCTTCTTCATCCCTTCCTAAGTTACGCAATGCAATCCCTCGGTTGTACCAAGCTTCATGCTTATCGGGTTTAATTTCTAAAGCTTGATCAAAGGATGCGATCGCTTCTTCATCCCTTCCTAAGTTACCTAACGCAACCCCTCGGCCGTACCAAGCTTCATGCTTATCGGGTTTAATTTCTAAAGCTTGATCAAAGGATGCGATCGCTTCTTCATCCCTTCCTAAGTTACCTAACGCAACCCCTCGGCCGTACCAAGCTTCATGCAAATCGGGTTTAAATTCTAAAGCTTGATCAAAGGATGCGATCGCTTCTTCATACCTTCCTAAGTTAAGCTAAAACGCACTTAAACCACCTAAAATAGAAATAGTAACTTGAGAAAAATTCTACTTATGCCAGCTAAAGATTTCCTAGATTTAGAAGAAAAGAAAAACTTACAAAAAGCTCTTAAAGAAGAAGAAAGAGCAGAA
>NZ_JADBTZ010000333.1:0-7536 GCF_020245885.1 Microcystis sp. M165S2
CTATGGGAAAGATGCTCTTTGGTCGCCTAGTTATTTTGTTTCTTCTGTAGGAGGTGCGCCATTGGAAGTTCTTAGGTGCTATATTAAAGATCAAGAAAAGCCGTCGTTTTACGACGGGGTTTTAACCCAAATTTTCGATAAAAGAAGTCAGATTTGATGCTAATGTAATTGTGTTAGTGCTTTATATTGTTATACTCCTTCAGATGCTTATTGATTTCTTTTTGCTTCCTCGGCTAACTTTTTGTTATGAGAAGCATAAGGATGTTTAGGATCAATTTCCAGAGCTTTATTATAATCTTTAATGGCTTTATCATATTCTTTTAAATCATAGTAAACACTCCCTCGATTATTGTAAGCCATAGCATATTGAGGATTAATTTCAATGGCTTTATTATAATCTGCCATTGCTTTATCATATTCTTTTAAATTATAGTAAACCCGTCCTCGATTATTGTAAGCATAAGCATATTGAGGATCAATTTCCAGAGCTTTATTATAATCTTTAATGGCTTTATCATATTCTTTTAAATTATAGTAAACCCATCCTCGATTATAGTAAGCATAAGCATATTGAGGATTAATTTCAATGGTTTTATTATAATCTGCCATTGCTTTATCATATTCTTTTAAATCACTGTAAACATTCCCTCGATTATAGTAAGCATAAGCATATTGAGGATTAATTTCCAGAGCTTTATTACAATCTGCCATTGCTTTATCATATTCTTTTAAATTATAGTAAACACCTCCTCGATACAAGTAAGCTTCGGCAAATTGAGGATTAACTTCAATGGCTTTAGTATATGCCGCGAGCGCTTTATCATATTGATTATTATTACGGTAGTCTTCCCCTTGCTTAAAATAGGTTTCAGCAGTGGTAGAATTAGGTTGAGATGATTGTGCTACCGTAACAGGATTAAAAGAAAAATCCCCCACCAAAGAGGAATACTCCCAAGGAACTTGCTTATTTTGAGTAGCTTGTACAAGATCCTCCCGTACCCGTTTAAACATCAACTCCACATCTAAATTCGGTGTTTTCAGATGCTTTAATAAAAAAGACGTATATAACCCATTTTCCCCCTCTCCATCAGCAGCAACCCCTCCTGGTTCCGTCGCAAAAGCAATCAAGGCACCCCTAGCTGATTGTATCGGAGCCAAACCCCGTTGACTAGAGCGCCATTTTCGAGCAAAGGGATTATTGCGACAAGCATCAAGAATGACAATATTCATCTGATTTGCCGCATCTTCCATCCTAGCTAAGACTTTTCCTACCGGAATCGCCTCATAGCGCACATCTTCTGCCACATCCAGCTTCGCATTTACCGGAATAAGATAATTTTCCCCATCCACTTGTATACCATGTCCCGCATAATAAAATAATCCCACTCCTCCTGCCTTAAGTTGGTGGTGAAATGTGTCAATAGCATTTTCAATCTGCTTTAAATCAGCATTTTCCAGCAAAATAACATCAAAACCAACATCTTTAAGCGCATTCGCCATCGCTTCTGCATCATTAATCGAGTTTTTGAGAGGATTATCCTGATAACTCGCATTTCCAATAACTAAGGCTGTGCGTCGTTGTTTTTGTTGACTTTGTGACTGATTTGTGGTAATAGTAATTCCACGATCTTGAGGTTGCTGGTTTTGACAGGATACGAGGGAGAAAATTAGGGGAAATAGGGATAAAATTAGGCAAAGTTTCAATAATTGCGGTTTCATGGCAATTCAGATAAGCATTGGAGGATAATAATGGGATTGAACTGATTAGGGAAAGGATGAAATTATTTCCCGATAATATCATATCTATTGCAATATTTGCTATACTTAACAAGTATCTATTATTTGCTGACAACACTAGACGGCGGATGCAAGCAACTGTCCAGTATATTACAGGGAGGATGAGTTATCTTATGAAGATACTCAAGAAGCAGAGGAGGATTTCTCAGAGCAGTTAGGTCGAGTTTTAGAAGCTAAAATAGTAGTCAATGGAATTAGAATCCGATTGGAGAATTAACGATGACTTCAAAACCGTTGACTGAACAGGAATTAGCAGAAATCTTAAAAATCGTTCAGCAAGGAGAAAATAAACTCAGAGAAATGAGCGATTATGCGACAATTATAGCAGAAAAATGGAGAAGCAAAACCCAAAACACTCCTAATCCCGTAAACAAAGGTATATTTTGAGTCTAAAACGCTCCCCCGTTGTTTGGTTTAGATTGCTGTGTTGGGGATTTTTCTACTTTCAAAATCTCAGATAAATCATAAAAAACTTGCTGCTTTTTGCTAGAATTTTTAGAATCATTTACTCCTCTAGTTAAGGCTGCATTGTGTTCAGGTTCTTGGCGAATTTTCATAAGATCATCTAGTACTGCATAAGGCTCATCTTTGGTTTCCAAAGTAAAGAGTAAATCATCTTGATTACAAGTAGCACTTTTTGATTTTACTCCACAGACAACGGAAACTTCTCGATCGCTAATCCAACTTGCTACCGTAGCCGTGATATACTGTAATCCATCCCGATCATAAATATCTTGGAATCGTCTAGAAACTTGATCACAGCGCTTTTGAGGATTCCATTGATTACCAAAATAATAATTATCTGGTTTCCAAATAATTATAGTAAAATCTTTGTTTGTGCTTGGATTATATACAATAGTAGCTGGGGCATTTTTACCTAAATATTGAGCATTTCCACAGTAAAAATTAGGTTTTGTTGCTGCATTAGAATCTCCTTTACATCCTGATGTCAGCATTAGCAAACCAAACAAAAGTGAAACTGCTATTCCCGAAGTCTGACGCTTCATAAATCTTACTTACTCCTGTTAAACTTATTCCTATTACCTTTATAGCTTAAAAAGCAGGTTGATGTTGTCTCTCGTTGTTTTGTTGTCTCTCAGATAAAGTGTTCAACCCAATACCAATTACTCCTCCTAAAAGTAACATTAAAATTAGGGGAATAACGGCAATTTTACCCCCATTCTTCTGTATAGTTGGCACCATGGTAGGGGAGACTCCCTGTAAACCTTGAATTGCTTGTAAAGCTTCTTTAGCTGAGGGGTAGCGTTGTTGAAAATCTGGATGACTCATTTTAACTAAAATATCAGTAAATTTAGGTGTTATTTTGACGTTATTTTGCCAATGTATTTCTCCTGTTTGATTATCAACTAATTGGGTAGGATAATATCCCGTTAACATCTGAATAGCAATCATTCCCACAGAATAAATATCACTGCTAAAGGTAGGTTTTCCTAGATTTTGTTCATTTGACATATATCCTGGTGTTCCTATTCCAATTGTCTTAGGTTGGTTTTGAGTATTACTTAAATTAATAATCTGTTTTACCGCACCAAAATCAATTAAAATAATTTTATTATCTAGTTTGCGTCTAATTAAGTTATCAGGTTTAATATCCCGATGAATAACGTTATGCTGATGTACAAAAGCTAAAGTTGATAATACATCTTCTAAAAATTCAATTACTGCTATTTCTTCCCATTGTTTCCCTAGTATAATTTCCTCACCTAAAGGATGTCCCTCAATATATTCTTGAACGAGATAAAATTGATTATTTTCAGAAAAATGGGCAAATAATTGGGGGATTTGAGCGTGTTTTCCTAATTGATAAAGACTTCTTGCTTCTGTATCAAATAAACGCGTTGCTATTTGCCAAGATTGGGGATCAGATTGGGGTTTAAGTTGCTTGACAACACACCAAGGATGATCTGGTAATTGGGTATCTTTAGCTAGAAAAGTTTCACCAAATCCACCAGAAGCAAGCGATCGCACAATTTGATAACGATGGACTAATAAATTCACCCTTATCTTACCTGCTGATAAATAGTGGTTATTATAGCATTGATTGATCCCCCCTAGTCTCCCTTGAGATAATCCCCCCACCGAGGACGATTTCCCCTTCATAAATCACGGCTGCCTGGCCCGGGGTGATGCTAAATTGTGGTTGATCAAAAACCAGTTTCACTTGATTATTTTCTAGGGGAATAACATTGACGGGAACAGCCGGAGAACGATAACGTACCTGTACTTGCGCGCGGATAGGGGTGGTGGGTTCAGCAATAGAAACCCAGTTCATCCGTCCGACAAGACAATCGGTACTAACGGCACTTTCGCGATTACCGACGATAACCCGATTCATGACGGGATCCAGTTGTACCACATAGAGGGGTTCGGCGGCGGCGATGCCGATGCCTTTGCGTTGTCCGATCGTATAATGATGGATACCGCTATGTTTACCCAAAACTTTGCCATCGAGATCAACGATATCGCCCTCACTAACGGCGATATACTTATCCAAGAACGATCGCATAGTTCCGTGAGCTTCAATCAAGCATAAATCCTGACTATCGGGTTTATCTGCCGTTTTTAAGCCGAATTCCTGGGCAATCCTGCGGGTTTCTGCCTTGGTTTGTTCGCCCAAGGGAAATAAAGTCCCACGCAGTACATCTTGAGTTAAATCATAGAGAAAATAGGATTGATCTTTATTTTTATCGACGGCGCGCAGCAGTTGATAACGGTTATTTTCAGGAGAAAAACGAATTCTAGCGTAGTGACCGGTGGCAATAGTGTCCGTTTCTAAGGTTTCTCTGGCATAATGCAGCATCGGGCTAAATTTTACCGCTTTATTGCACTGAGAACAGGGCAGCGGTGTGATTCCCGCTTCGTAACCGGAAACCAGATAATCAATAATTTCTTTTTGGAAAAGCTCGCGACTATCGACGATATGATGGGGAACACCCAACTGCTCACAAATAAATGCCGCATCTACCATTCCCTCGGAGCAGCATTGACCTTTACCCTTCATTAACCACAGGGTCAAGCCAATAACATCATAACCTTGAGCGTGTAAGACGGCAGCGGCGACAGAGCTATCTACTCCCCCCGATAGACCGACAACAACTTTTCCCATAAATCTTGTAATGATTTTTAACCAATATACTTTCTAGACTAGCATCTCCTACTTTAAAATTTGGACATGGTGTACCCAAATTTTGTGTGAGGACAAACCAGCATGATGAGAACAAACCTACTGTTTTTCTCGGCTTTATTTTGGTTAAAAGTCGGGATAATCGCTCAAGGAACGCTGCTGCTAAAAGCAAACTTATCTTTTGCCCAGAATCTTTATCCCGGTCGTCGTTTGCCTCCACCACCGGCAGTGAGACAACCAACTAAACGTTCAGACAGTCCCAGTGGTGCTAATTGTTCCCAATGTCCACCCTTAAATTTGCCCCCGGTTAATTCTCCTTCAGTTAACCCCCCGGTGGCTGCCCCGGTTTCCGGTAATCAACCCCTGAGAGAATACGTTTTTCAAGCTCCCGCTACCGTGCTTCCTGCCGATGCTACGGTGATTAATAATAGTAATCGTCAAACTGTCAATCCACCAGCCCCCACACCGCAAAATCGCGCCAATAAACCCCCTTCTCCCCCACCACAGCAGCGGGTTATTGCTACTAATCAACTCTTTCGCGTTGAAGTTCAGAGTAATAGTACAGAAACGTTGGCAAAAATTCAAGAAATTGAACCCCTCGCATTTATCCGCGCGGGAGAAAATGTTATTCAAGTGGGGTTATTTCAGCAACAATATCAAGCTAAACAACGGGTACAAGAGTTAACTAAACAGGGTTTTAGCGCTCAGATTATTACCCTCAATAATTAGGGTTTGCTGAAAAAGTCTGTTGGTGTAGGGTGTAGGGTGTAGGGGTTTTATTCCCCCCGTTCACTCCAATGGCTGACACTTTTTGATATCAAAAAAGTCTAAAGATATTATCCAACAAGGTTTTTAGATTTATTTGCCCTGCCCTACTTAATAGACCTCTTGTAAAAATCAAAAATTGTTGTTAGGGTTAGGATTCAGAAGTCAGGAGAATTAAGAATGAACGATAGCTTCATGCCTATTTTTCTCATTTTTGAACTCTCAAAAGTTAATTAGGCAATAAGTCTCTAGGATTTTGGTTAATCTCGATCGAATTTCTTGCCTCTCGTCTAATCCTAACCAAGAAGTTAATTTTGTCCTATTACTTAGCACACAGAGTTAATTTTGTCAAGCAAAATTCTGACCGCATCGAGCATCACATCCGGTTGATCCATCCAGACAAAATGACTACTTTTATCCGCTTGTATTTCCATAAAATCTTTGGATAACTTGCCTAATTCTAGGTGCATCTCCTCCCGGAGTCGGTTGGCACTTTTGAGGGGAATAAAGCGAGTCCAAAAGGAGGGTTTAAAAAAAGAATTAGCTTTAATACTAACTATCGGTAAATTACCGAAATTGTTAGCCTCACTCACCTGACGAGCGCTTTGGTCGAGATTAAACATTTCTCTACTCATCGTCATCCAGTGTTTAGCGCGACAGAAAGAACGCTTAACTCGATGACAAGAATCTGGGGAAAAGCGACGCAATTCTGGTTTTAATAATTCAAAAACTCCCAGAACTTTCAGAACTCGGATAATGCCTAAAATTGAGCCGATAATCGACATCCAAAATCCGGAGATGAAAAATAATTTTAATGCCTTTAATGCTGGCGACATTTTCAGCATTCCCTGCTCGTGTAAACCATCGGTGAGTACCAAACCTACTACTTTTTCTGGGAACAGATGGGCATATAGTCGAACATTATAACTGCCAAAAGAATCACCAACTAAAATATAAGGTGGCTCTATTTGTGCTTGGGTTAGTAATTTATCTAATTCCTGAACAATTTGGTAGCTAGTTCGGGGATATGGACTAGAATCGCTCCAACCATAACCCGCTCGATCATAAATACAAACCCTAGCTAATTGTGACAATTCTTCTAGCAAAAAGTATCCCTCAATTCCCCCTAAACTATGGTCAATAATAATAGTGGGACTAGCCTCTCCCACTAGACAAAAATGCAGGCGATATTTACCCAGATTAATCAAATTACCTGGAGGTGCTTTTTGTTCTTCTAACCAAACAGATAACGTCTGATAAACTGTTGTCGCTACTAGGATAATTACTCGAATTGATAAAGACATAACTAGACCTCTTGTAAAAATCAAAAATTCTCGTGGTTGCTGGAGAATTAACCATGAATAATCATCAATTAAATGGTCAATTTAGCTGTGATTAAAAGAGAGCGCCAGCATTGCAGCCAAAATATATCGCAATTCTCACACCTGTGTGGCACAGTTAAACCTTTGCTGATTAAACTTTTCAACATCGATAATGTACCTCTTGCGAACAGGAAACGCTATAGTATAAATGAATGCCTGACACCTTGATTTTGAGCAAAGTAGGCTGCATCTTAACATTGGCAAAAATACCGACAATCAGCAATTATCAGTGACTCTTAAATTATTACCAGTATATCAGCAGCTGCCTGTAAGCATCCCACCGAAAAGCTAATGCGCGGGGGGTTTGGGGTAGGGCTGTTTCATTCTCCCATCAGAATATCAAAAGTAAAAGCGATCACTGTCAGGTAAAATGAAAAGTGACCGCCAACTTTTAAAATATATGTTGAGCTTAATAGAAAAACTGAAACAAGTCAAGGACTTTCGGAA
>NZ_JADBTZ010000334.1:0-6573 GCF_020245885.1 Microcystis sp. M165S2
ACGTTGATAAAAGAGTAGTTTTCGCTCCATTTCTTCTAAACTATTAGAAGGGGAGAGAATTTCAAAGACCACTTGAGGAGCGATGTTATCTTCTTGCCATTGTTTATAGGAACCCCGTCTTCCTTTCGGACGACCAAATACCACCATAACATCGGGAGCAACCGGTCCGGTAATTTTTTTATCTTGGACGGGATACCAGAGCAGATCCCCCGCAATAAAAACCTGAGGAGAATTAGCAAAGAGAATCTCAAGATTTTCTTTAATTTTCACGATCCATTCATATTGTTCGGTATTATCGGCCATGGGTTTACCGTCACTATCGGGGTATTCAATATCTGGATCAATAGCTGGTATCAAGGTCATAATTTATACTCCTGCTTACTTGTCTGAAAATGATAATTTTAGCATCTGTAAGACCTGAGCTATTCCCCTATATCTAGGAGGAGATAACATCGTTATATCCCGACAGGTTATTAACCGTTTTAATCGAACACTTGCTAAAACTATCCTATTGGGAATCGGAAAAAGAACGGAATGCCCGTCACTGGATAGTAGAGATCGCGGCTTTCCGAGCGCAATTAGAACAAAAAATAGATAGTGCCACCCTCGTCAACCACACCCGCAATTCTTTGGAGAAAGCCTATTTAACCGCCAGAAAATCCCTGATTAACGCGCGGGTAGTCGATAAAAATGCGATTCCCTTGGACTCTATATTCACTCTTGAACAGGTATTAGACGGGGATTGGTTCCCCATCGATATCGAACCTTTTCTGGAAACCCGCCCATAAAAAAATTTTCGCTATTTTATCCCAATCAACTAACTTTATTTACCATAGAAATAGAGAGTTTTCCTAGTAATTAGCCTCCTGATGATAACTACCTGAGATCGATCGAAATGGGATTTAATAAAAATAAGGCTGCATGACTAGCCATTTCTTCTGATAAATAAATCTTTTTATATTTAATAATCCCCGTTTCCAGAAAAGAATCCCTTAACATTGCCTTTGTCCCACTATTAAAATCCGCTTCATAAAAAACTTCTTTAATTCCCGAAGAAATAATTAGTTTTAAGCAGGAAATACAGGGTTCTAAAGTAACGTAAATACTAGCCCCTTGGGTAGAAATACCGTGTTTAGCCGCTTGAGCGATCGCATTAGCTTCGGCATGAATTGCCCTAGAGGGAATTTCTCCGGATTCTCGACAGGTTCCCAAACCGGGATAACAAAAACCCTGGGCAGTACAATGAACCGTTCCCGATGGGGAACCATTGTAACCCGTGGCTAAAACCTGCCGATCTTTGACAATTACCGCACCGACGGGAAAAGCTAAACAGGTGGATCTGGTGGCGGCTAATTTAGCGATCATTAAAAAATATTCGTCCCAAGTCGGTCTTTTTTCTTCAGAGTTGATCACGGTTTCATACCAAGCTAGAAAAAGCGAAAAAGAGGGGGTCATCTCTGATAGCTTATCATTAGATAACCTCTAAAAATTAAGAACGGGATCAGGTTAATAATTCCTGTTGAATGCGACGGAGATTTTCGATTCTTGCCTCGGTGGATGGGTGAGTAGCGAATAAATTAGCCAGAAACTGCCCCGAAAAAGGACTGCTAATTAACAGCGGTTCAAAGGCAGGATTGGCATTTAAGGGCATTTGACGACCGATCGATTCTAAACGGGTTAAAGCCCGGGCTAAAGCTTCGGGATTCTCGGTCAAGCGAGCGGAACCAGCATCAGCCTCGAATTCTCTGGTACGAGAGATAGCCATCTGAATCACAGTGGCGGCAAGGGGGGCGAGAAAGATGGTAAGTAGTAAACCGATGAGATTGCCCCCTTGACGATGGCGAGAATTGCCAGCAAAGAAGTAACCATAACTCAGCATTCTGGCCAGGTAGGAAATCGCCCCGGCAACAGTGGCCGCAACAGCTTGGGTTAAGGTATCCCGGTTACGGACATGAGTTAATTCGTGGGCGATAACTGCTTCTAATTCGTCGCCGGGCAGCAGGTTTAAAATGCCCTCGGTAACGGCGACGGCGGCGTGTTCGGGATCTCTGCCGGTGGCGAAAGCATTAGCGGCGGGGGTGGGGACGATATAGAGTTGCGGTGTGGGAATATTGGCTTGACGAGAGAGATTTTCCACCATTTGGTAGAGTTCGGGGGCTTGTTGGCGGCTGACTGGTTGGGCTTGGTAAGCGGCCAGAGCAATGCGATCGGAGAAGTACCAAGAACCGATATTAGTAATGGCGGCGATTACTAAACCAATTAAAGCACCGCCCTGACCACCGATCGCATAGCCAATAGCGACAAGTAAACCGGCTAGTAAACCCAATAAAGCAACAGTTTTAAGCTGATTCATCTTTATTTATCTTAGGAAGTGAGAGGTATAAAAGACATGGGGAGACCTTTCAGTTATCAGTTATCAGTGAACAGTAATCAGTGAATAATATTACTTAAAACTCATGACCTTAGTTAGTGAATAGTGGTTAGTGGTTAGTGGTCACTAGCCTCTTCTAGCTGATAACTGATAACTGATTGAGTCCTAGCATAAAAACTAAAAAAAACTCGAAAAATTAATAATAATTTAAATAATTTGAGTGCTTGAGAATAATTCAGATTTTTGCTGATAGCTAAACCATGACGGCTGGCAAAATAACAGAAATTCTTAAGAAGCTAAAGGGTTTAAATCCCCAGAGAGAGCATTGTAGAATGAAGCGGTTAGTTATCTACTAGAAGATAGGACTTTTCCGTCCTAGGGAGACAATTCTATTGAAATCTTTAACCCAAATTGCCAAGGAGACTGAGTTTTAATGTCTGTTAATTTTCTGGGAGTTGGTTTGTTTCACCCTCTCCTTACCCCTTATCTCGCCCTCCATATTCCTGACGGCTTTTTGAGTCCATCGGTGAGTCTATTTACTTGGATAATTGCCGTCGTCCTGATTAGCTTTTCTCTCAAAAAAGTGCGCGGTCACTACGCTGAACGGGCTGTACCTTTGATGGGAGTTTGTGCCGCCTTTATTTTTGCCGCCCAGATGATTAATTTTCCCATTCCGGGGGGAACCTCCGGACATTTATTAGGGGGGACTCTTGCGGGGGTTTTACTCGGTCCCTGGGCGGGTTCTTTGGTGATGGCGGTGGTTTTGATCGTTCAAGCTTTATTTTTTCAAGATGGCGGTTTAACGGTTTTAGGGGCGAATATCGTCAATATGGGTTTGATCGGGACGTTTGGCGGTTATTATCTCTATCTGGGGATTAGAAAAGCCCTCGGTTTTAATAGTTGGCGCAGTATGGCGATCGCTGTTGCCCTGGCCGCTTGGACAAGTGTGGTGGTGGCGGCGTTGGCTTGCGCCCTGCAATTGGCTTTATCTGGCACTGTACCGCCTTTAGTCGCCCTTTTTGCCATGTTATCTTGGCATATCCTCATCGGCATCGGGGAAGCGGTGATTACCGTTTTCGCTGTCGGTTATATCTGGCGAACCCGTCCCGATCTTCTCTACGATCCGCCCCATTCCGTTAATACCTCTGTTCCCTCTTCCTACGCTTCTCGTCAATAAAGCAATTAATTCGATGAATATTCGCAGAAATAGCCAATTTTTTCTGATTGGCCTAGTATGTTCCCTAATTATCGCCGTTTTTCTTTCTCCCTTTGCCAGTCCCGATCCCGACGGACTCGATCGAGTGGCGGAAGACTTGCAATTTAGCAAAAAAGAAGACCCTAAGGCCCTAGGTAGTCAATTACCTTTCGCCCGAATTTTTGACGGTTATGCCCTCAAAGGTGTTCCCGAAGGTGTCGCCACTCCCCTGGCCGGTTTTCTGGGAACTCTTGCCACTTTCGGCATCGCTTGGGGTATCGGTAAATTAGTGATTCCAAAATCCCAAAATCAGGAATAAGGATATGGGAGTCGAGAAGTGGGGCATTTAGCTGAAATTTCCCTAAACCCCTATATCCCTATATCCCTTTTCTAACTGATAACTGATAACTGATAACTGATAACTGATAACTGATAACTGAATAAATGCTACACATTGCCACTTTTTCTCGCGAAAATGAGTGCCAAAATTTCGTTTTTTGGCAGAGACTTGCGCCCCATACCCGGGTTTTAGTTACTCTTTTGTTAGTTTTTGCCACAGCCTTAACGCCGAATGGTAGTTGGGGAACTTGGGGGATTTACGGATTAGGATTAATTATTTTAATTCTGATCAGTCGGGTGAGTATTGCCGTACTTTTACAAAGAGTAGCGATCGAATTTGTCTTTATCGGTGTGGTTTTATTGGGAACTCTTTTTCGCGATGGCGGGGAAATTCTTTGGTCTTGGGGATTTTTGCGGATAACTAGCGAGGGATTGCTGGTGTTAGGCAGTGTGGCCCTAAAAGCTTTTCTCTGTCTTTGTACGGTCAATATTCTGGTTTTAACGACAGCGATTCCTGACCTGTTGCAAGCATTAGTTACCCTAAAAACCCCCCCTTTATTGGTGGCAATTTTGGCTTCTATGTACCGTTATCTAGCTGTTTTGATCGCTGAATTTAATTCCATGCGAAGGGCAGCAATTGCGCGCAATTTAATGAGTAGTCCCCGATGGCAACGGTTGCTAGTGGGACACATGATCGGCGCTTTATTTATCCGTACCTACGAACGTGGCGATCGCATTTATCAAGCCATGTTATCGAGGGGTTACACCGGTTCCTTGCCTTCTGTACAGGTTCCCCAAAGCAAGCTGAACGATTATCTCGCTATAATTGGCACAGTAATTCTGATCCTCTGGGGTCAAATGGTACATCTACTCAGATAAAAGTCTCGTTTTTCATGCACCACAACCCGATTTTTATTGAAAACCTAGTTTATACCTATCCTGACGGCACAGAAGCGTTAAAAGGTATTAATTTAGCCATTGAAGCTACGGAAAAGGTGGCTTTGGTCGGGGCCAATGGATCGGGAAAATCCACCTTATTATTGCATTTTAACGGTATTCTCCCGCCGCAAACGGGTAAAATCACCGTCGGTCCCTACCAAGTTAAACCGGAGAATTTAGAAAATATCCGCAATTTTGTCGGTTTAGTCTTCCAAAACCCCGACGATCAGCTATTTATGCCCACTGTCTGGGAAGATGTGACTTTTGGCCCGATGAATCAGGGAATTCGCGGAGAGGATTTAAACCATCGCTGTCATCATGCTTTACACGCGGTGGGATTGGATTCCAAGCATTACGGTAAGAGAAACAGTCAGAATCTATCGGGGGGTGAAAAAAAACGCGTGGCGATTGCGGGGGTTTTAGCCATGTTGCCGCAGGTCTTAGTTTTTGATGAACCTAGCGCCCAACTGGATCCCCGATCCCGTCGGCAATTAATACAACTGTTAGCCACTTTACCCCAAACCCAAGTCATCGCCACCCATGATCTCGATCTGGCTTTAGAACTATGCGATCGCACGGTGGTTTTAAGTCGTGGTCAGGTGGTGGGAGAGGGAGAAACCGCTAGGATTTTAAGTAATCGGGAATTTTTGGAACAACACGACCTGGAAATACCCCTTTGTTATAGTCGTCCCTACTGTGCGATCGCTGATGCGCCCTCACAAGTCAGTGATCAGTGATCAGTTATCAGATGTGAGTTTTCAGTTCACCGATTACTGTTTACTGATCACTGAAAAAAAGCTCCCTTTTCCCCTCTCATAGACAGTCTTAACGAGTGATTGAGATAGTCAACAGCTTACCGCTACTTAGCGGTTAATTTTTGTGATTCTAAGGGAGAATGATGTAATAACATTAATTGATTTTCTTGTAAGATTTCGATAGCATAAGCAAGGCCAGAAGTATCACTAAATTCAACTTCAAAAACATTTGGCTCATAGACTTCTACAATTGTTCCCACTTGCCCGCGATATAATCCCAATTGGGGTAAGTCTTCTAATAAAGCAATCACATCTAAGAGTTTCATTTCATTATCTCCTTAAAGTACATAACAAGTAACTAAACGGGAAAAATTCTCATCATTTCTGATTATCTAAACACTCTGAATAATAGCTGTTTTGATGATTCAGGGGAAAGTCAATAATCTTTTGTCCATATTGATTGATTTTATCGGGAATAGCATTACAGGTTTTAACGGCTTCTAAGAGTGCGTTTTTAAGAAATTGAACGTCATCAATATCTAAGTTTAAGGCGGATTTAAAAACACGGGCTTTATGCCGTCCATCGGCATGATTTAGATTTAGGGAATAACCAGTTAGTTTGTGATCATCTATGATGGTACTTTCAGGATGAGGCAGTTTCACTTCCAACAAAAAACTCGGCTCTCTTGGTTTGGTTAGATTAAATGTAGCCTAGCATCTACTTTTCTGTTCGGTTATCCCGAGAGAATTAAGGATACACTGAAGTCCGATGCACAATTTGGAGATTTATTATCGGTTTCTTGCATAGAAGAGAGGACAAAACCGAGAAAGTCTGACCGAAAATTTGGGTACAAGCCCCGCCCTTTAGTGTAGGGTCGGGCGGCTTTAAATAAATATGTATTGTCAACTTAAGGAATTTTGTGTTAAGATATTGATAGTAGGTCGAGCATCGTCAAAATGTTTGTACTAGAATA
>NZ_JADBTZ010000335.1:0-15156 GCF_020245885.1 Microcystis sp. M165S2
TGCGATACATTGGTACTAAGGAGAGAAGATGCAAGGGTTTTGAGTAATTTTAGCAGATTCAGGGGCACCTGAGCGACTCTCAATCTAGCTAAAAGCCTTTTCCTGTAAGGTTTTTAGCTTTATTCAGCAAACCCTAACTATAACTAGGGTTTGCGGCAAAAAGTTTTTCGTGGGAAGTGGGAAGTGGGGACAAGGGAGCGGGTTTTTAAAGTTGGATGGGGAGTTAATCGCACTATTAAAAACATCAATCGATGACAAAAATTTGGCTGGCAGAGCTTTTAGAGCAAAAACAGGCGAAAAAACGCAAGAGGGCAGGTTTTACCCCACCCTTTGATCTTATTTTAAACGAATCACTAACCGGCGATCAGGTTCCACGCCGCGACTTTCCGTGGTTAAATCGTTTTCTTCCTGAAAAAACGCATGAATTTGGCGACGTTCCGCCGAAGATAGGGCTTTTAATTCTATTTCCTGCCCTGTTTGCCGCACTTGCGTCGCCGCTTGATTCACCCAGTCGAAAAGTTCTGCCTGTCTTTGTTGACGATAGCCATTGATTTCGACAATATAGAACTGATGTTCTGCCGCCTCGACACCAATATTCAGAATCGTATTAGCTAGGGATTGAATCGCATCTAGTCCCTCACCCCTGTTAGCGAGGAGAAGTTCCACTTGTTGGGGACTCAATTGACTGCTATCAATAATTAACCAACAGGAGGAAGGTCCAGTTCCCAATTCCTGCACACCAATCTGGACATCTGCGGACATGGCCATCAACTTTAGCAGTTTTTCCAGCCATTGTTTAGCTTTCTCGCTATTTTGCTCCCATATACTCATTACGATGTTTTTTCCTTTTTCTTGCTAGAACGTTTTTCAAAGGGGAGAGCATCGCGGGATTTTTCCGTTTTTTCCTGTTGCGCTACCAATTTTTGCAGGTTTTCCGGTAAAGGTTCCCGCATCAAAATCACCGTTTGAATAGTTTGGAAGATGTTCGCGGTTAAGATATACATCAATACCCCCGCCGGTAAGGGGAAAAACAGGAACATCATACTAAAAATTATCGGGGTGATTTTATTCACCGTTTGCTGTTGTTGAGCTGCCCCCCCCGAAGGCGCGCCGGCACCGGATAACTCTTGGTTAACATAGATACTAATGCCGAAAGCGATCACCATCGCCAAAATATCCCAGTGAATTTCACCATTCGCACCGGTTGCCCCAATTCTTCCCAGGGCCTCAATAAAGAGAAAACCCGTATTAGCGGCAATCCCCGGCACGATAACTTTAATACTGGCATCTCCGGGGGCTAAAGCGACGATGGAACCGTCTTCATTAACTTGCAGCAGTTCTTGCCCTTTAAGCACCTCGTAGGTGGGTTTTAGGTTATTTTCGGGTACTTCCGTGGCTAATTGGCTTAAAGACTTGCCCTGGTCGTTTTGGAGGTCGATTTTTACCTGTTCTCCCGGGGCGATTTTATTGCCTTGGGGTAAAAAAGCGGTGATGGGATAGTGGAGAGATTCGTCAATATAGACGTTTTGGGGTTTGGTGGCATAGGGTTGCCGCTGCACGAGGGCGATTTGTTCCCTTGGCAGCACTTGTAAATCGACGGTATAGTTAATGTCCGAGAAGGGGGAACCCCGCAGAGTGGCAAATAAAGCCAAAAGAATCGGCATTTGTAATAACAGGGGTAAACAACCCGCTAGGGGATTGCCCAACTCCTGCATTAATTTGCCCATTTCCTCCTGTTGTTTTTGGGGGTCATTTTTGTAGCGTTGTTGAATTTCTGCCTGTCTTTCCTTCATTAAGGGTTGAGTGATGCGCATTTTTCTCATATTGCGAATCTGGCCGGCGCTGAGGGGAAAGACGGCAAATCTGACCACCAGCGTTAAAGCAATGATGGCGAAACCGTAACTATGCACAATCCGAAAGAAAAAATCTAGGATTGGCAACATGATATTTGTGGAAATAAATCCGACTCCAAAATCCATGGGTTTAATCTATGCCTTCTCGTTTAGTAGGGGTTCACTTTGACAAATCTAATTTATCGAATCTCGGCGATCGATTATTTTGTTTTATTGACTGATGATCGATTCTAGGGGACGACCGGTTTTATCGGCGACTCTTTCGGCAATATAGTCATGAATTTCGCGGAATTTCGGCATCGAGCGCATTTCTAAACGACTTCTATCCTTGAGAGTTACGACAATATCCCCCCAAAGACCAATTCCTCTCGGCATTTTCGCCACTTTTGCCACTTCTGAATAGATAATATCTGTGCGATCGCGTCCCATCCAACCCCCAGTGATCGAAATCCGCCGATCGGTTATCTTATATCTTAACCAGATTGCCCGCACCACTGCCCCAACGGTCAAAGGTAAACAAATCACCGTAAATCCTAGCAGGATATTGATGATTAGGTCGCCGATGTGCGGACCCCCTTCATAAAAAGTTTCTTCTTTAATGCCCATGAATTATATTGGCCTTCACTAACAACTGCTTTAATTCTCGCAAAAAATGTTCATAATTGCACTCGATCGCCTCGGGACGGATAATGATTATCCCTCGCCATCCTGTCGCTATTTCTGGCAATAACTGCCGAATTACCGCTCGCATTTGCCGTTTTAGTCGATTACGAACCACCGCTTTTTTACTAACTTTCTTGCTAATCGAGATGCCAAAACGACTGGGAAGAGGCTTATCCTGGCCAGAATCCTCTAAACTAATTAAGGTTAAGTGGGAACCGTGATAACGCCTCCCTTTTCCATAGACAGCTTGAAAATCCTGTCGATGTTTTAAGCGATGAACTTGGGGTAGTCCCACGAAAATTAGTCGGTTCCCAGAATAACCTAAACACTTAAACGATAGCGCCCTCTTTTCCGACGAGCTTTAATCACTTTACGTCCGTTGACGCTACGCATTCTCGCTCTAAATCCGGAAGTGCGCTTCTGTTTGCGCGTGGTTCCTTCTAAAGTACGTTTACTCACTGCCGATTTTCCTCCTTAAGATAGAGTTAGTCTATAGATATAAAGACACAATTTTTTATTATAACAAAATTACTAGGAATTTGGAAGCTCATGGTCAAGCTCCGTTTCGGTCGGGATATCTGTAATTGTCTTCCGGTGGCTGAAAAGCGCGAATGGTTAGTCACTAATGGTATCGGTGGTTTTGCTGCGGGAACCGTGGCCGGATTGCTAACTCGCTGTTATCATGGCCTCTTGATCGCTGCTTTGGCTCCACCGACGAAAAGAACGCTTCTTGTGACTAAAATCGATGAATCGGTACAATATAACCAGAAAATTTATCATCTGGCCAGCAATCGTTGGTTAGGTGCTACGATCGAACCACAAGGCTATATCAATATCGAAAGTTTTCATCTGGAAGGGACAATTCCCGTCTGGACTTTTATCTGTGGGGATGCCTTACTAGAAAAGCGTATCTGGATGGAAGCGGGAGAAAATACCACCTATACTCGCTATACCTACCTTCGCGGCAATTCTCCTTTAACCCTGAATCTCACTGCTTTTGTCAATTATCGTGATTTTCACGGCAATACCCAGAGTTTTAACTGGCAAATGGCTATTAGTCCCCTGGAAAAAGGAGTAAGAGTGATTGCCTATGACTATGCTGTACCTTTTTATCTATTAATCAGTCAAGGGGAGGTTTTTCCCGCTAATATCTGGTATTATCGCTTTGATTTGGCCGTGGAACGTTATCGTGGTTTAATCGATCGGGAAAATCATCTCCATGCTGCTAGTTTTTCGGCTACTCTTAAAGTGGGAGAATCGGTGACAATTGCCGCTAGTACCCGTCCCGATCCGAATTTAGACGGTCAATCTTCTCTAGAGTCTCGCTATCGCTACGAGAATAGTCTGATTAATCCCCAGCAGCCGGAATGGATTCAACAACTTACCCTCGCTGCCGACCAGTTTATCGTTAGTCGTCCTCTCCCCGATCAACCGGAGGGCAAAACGATGATCGCGGGTTATCCTTGGTTTGGTGATTGGGGTCGCGATACGATGATCTCCCTAAGAGGATTAACTTTGACTACAGGCAGAACTGCGATCGCCCGTCAGATTTTACTAACTTTTTCCCGTTATCTAGACCGGGGTTTATTGCCCAATTTACTGCCCGATGGCGGAGAAACGCCCGAATATAACGCCGTCGATGCTATTCTTTGGTATTTTGAAGCCATTCGTTCCTATTTTAACCAAAGCCAAGATTTTGAGTTTCTCAAAACTATTTATCCCGCTTTAACGGAAGTGATCGCTTGGTTTCGTCGCGGCACTCGCTACAATATTCACCTAGATGACGATGGTTTGATCTATGCTGGGGAAGCGGGAGTACAGTTAACTTGGATGGATGCCAAAGTTGATGATCTGGTGATTACTCCCCGCATCGGCAAACCCGTAGAAATTAATGCTCTTTGGTTCAATGCCCTCAAAATAATGGTTCAATTTGCCCATTATTTGGGCATGGATGCCACTGATTACGAAAAAATGAAAAAAATAACCTTAAAAGGTTTCTCTCGCTTCTGGGACGATTCTCTGGGGTATTGTTACGATGTTTTGGATACGGACAAGGGTAATGATGCCAGTTTACGACCGAATCAACTTTTTGCCGTGTCTTTGTCGGTGGAGGAGTTATTAAATTCCCCACAGAAAAAGGCTATTGTCGATATTTGTGCTTTAAAATTGTTGACTTCTCGCGGTTTGCGATCGCTAGATGCCGATCATCCTGATTACCGTGGCGTTTACAGTGGCGATCGCTTAAAAAGAGATAGTGCCTACCATCAGGGGACAGTCTGGGGATGGTTATTAGGGGCATTTATCGAGGCCCATCTGAAAGTCTATCGCGATCCCATTCTAGCTGAGAGTTTTTTAACACCGATGATCGACCATCTTCGGGATAGCTGTATCGGTAATTTAAGTGAAATTTTCGATGGCAATGCCCCTTTTACCCCTAGGGGTGCTTTTGCCCAAGCATGGACAGTGGCAGAGGTATTAAGGGTTTGGCAAGTGATCCGAGAATTTCGGCCATAATCCTTTAAAATGAGCAATTGTTTAGGTGTGTTAGGCCACCTAAAGGGCCGACCCTAAAAACCTGAGAACGAACCATTCATAGACAAAACTCTCATGCAGAAACCGCAAGTTATTTTTCTCGATGCTGTGGGTACTCTTTTTGGAGTAAAAGGCAGTGTCGGAGCAATTTATAGCCAAATAGCGGCGGATTTTGGGGTAGAGGTGGCGGCCGAGAGTCTAGAACAATCTTTCTTGGCTATTTTCCCCACTTCTCCCCCTCTCGCTTTTCCTAACGTTGAACCTGCACAAATTCCTGAGTTAGAGTATCAGTGGTGGCGATCGTTGACTGGGGCAGTTTTTAATAATTTAGGTTATCTGGCACGATTTCCCGATTTTGAGGCTTTTTTTGGCCAACTTTATCGTCATTTTGCCACGGCCGGGCCCTGGGTGCTGTACGAGGATGTCATTCCCGCTTTAAGACTCTGGCAGCTTCAGGGGATCGAGTTGGGCATTATTTCTAATTTTGATAGTCGTATCTACCAAGTTTTGGCCGAATTAGGCTTAGAATATTTTTTTCGATCGATCACGATTTCTTCCCATGCGGGAGTCGCTAAACCCGATCCGGAAATTTTTCAAATCGCCCTGCAAAAACATGATTGTTCCCCCGCACAAGCTTGGCATATTGGCGATAGTAAAAAAGAGGATTACCAAGGAGCAAAAACCTTGGGTATAGAAGCGTTTTTAATTAAAAGATCAATAGGGTTGGCTGAATAAATCTAAAAACCTTGTTGGATAATATCTTTGGCTCTTATGGGTAAAATCCTACACCCCACACCCCAAACGCCACACCCTGGCCCCACGAAAAACTTTTTGCCGCAAACCCTAGGTCAAGAGAGAAAAGGTCTTTCAGTGGGAATAGGGGATAGGGAGGGAATACAGACCCTACCAGCTAAATACCTAACCCTCGAAACGGTTTAATCCCGATCGGGATTTTAGGCCGATTCCTGCGATGGAATGGAAGTAGATTCTGACTGATCGGCGTTAGGATCCGCCGCTTTGGGGGCGGCCACTTTTACCAAAGCATGACGCAAAACATCTTCTCCGAGAGTGTATCCTCGCACTAACTGCTCGACCACCGTGCCTTCGGGATGTTCATCGGTGTACTCCCGCATCATCGCTTCGTGGTAGGTGGGATCAAAGGGTTGACCTTCCGGACGCATAGGGGAAACGCCCAAACGCTTGAGACTTTCTACTAAGGTTTTATAGACTCCTTGGTAACTCTTGTGAATACCCATCTCGCCATCATTAGCCGGTTTAATTTGAGTACGTGCGCGCTCAAAATTATCCACCACACCAAGAATTTCCATCAGGGTTTTGCCCTTGATTTTTGTTTCCAGTTCCTCTTTTTCCTTGGCTGTGCGTTTGCGAAAATTGTCGAAATCGGCCGCTAGAGTGATATAGCGTTTCTTGTAGGCATCAACCTGTTGGGTTTGTTCCTCTAAATCCTGTTTGAGATTGTCGATTTCCTCTTGTAGAGCATCGATATTCATTCCGCCTAGAAGGGAAAATTCCTCGCTAGAGGCTGCCTGGTTCGTCACCGTTTTGGCTTCATCGGTGACACTGGCTTCCGATTCGGTTGTAAGGGATTCAGGGGAATTAGGAAAGGATTCTTGGTTTTCGTCGAAAATTGCTGAGTTATTCGGTTCTGCACTCATAGTATACAATTTTAGTGGGTAATTTGGCAATATATGACCATTCACTGCTAATTTTGGTCTTTAAGTACCAGCTAATAATCAAGGTTTAACCTTTAATGTAACATTTTGTGGACAAGATGCGTAACTGGATATAAGCGACCCCGATAGATAATCGGTGATCTAGAAAAATTTTTGCTAGAATGCAATTTTCTCAGTAAAATTGGGAACATTTAAGGGTAGTGGAGAGGTTAAGAATCGTCTATGACATTTTCTTCCAAGAAAACCCGTGCCGTTGCCCTACGCAATTACTTTTCCCCCTTTGGTAACAAGTTGGTGCAGTCGGGATATATCGGTGCCGACCAGATGCAACAGGCCCTAGTGGAAACACGGAAATCGGGACGATCGCTAGTAGAAATATTACAACAACTAACCGGGCACCCTTTGCCCCTGGATTTACAGCGACAGTATAAGAAAAACCAGTTATTTGAACTAAAAATTCTCTACGGAGTCCAATCGCTCGACCCCGAATTAACCGATGTGGATGGACTGGAAATAGCCCGATTGATCGATTCTTTGATTCCGATCGATCTTTGTCGTCGCTATCGTCTCATCCCCCTGCGAAAGATCGAAGGGGAGCCGGCTGCGATTTTGATAGCCATGGTCGATCCCGACAACCTCGAGGCTTCCGACGATATTAATCGTATCCTCCGCCCCAGGGATTTAGGTTTACAGCGTTTGGTGATTACCAGCGAAGATTATGAAAGATTACTGGAAAAATTCCACTCGGCTCAATCGGAACTAGAACTGGAAAAAAGCCGACTGCAAAAAGAAAAAGAACTGGAAAAACTCTCGGATCTCACCGATATTGTCGGCAATATTGATGTGGCCTCCGGGGGTGCTAACGATGAAGTGGCCGATGATCTCGGAGAAGGGGAAGCTAATCAAGCTCCCGTCATCAACCTGGTCAATAAAATTCTAGCTAAAGCCCTACGGGAAGGGAGTTCCGATATTCACATCGAACCCCAAGAAGAATTCCTGAAAATTCGCTTTCGCAAAGATGGAGTTCTTCATCAAGCTTTTGATCCACTGCCGAAAAAAATTACCCCGGCGGTAACTGCCCGTTTTAAAATCATGGCCGATCTCGATATCGCCGAACGTCGTCTTCCCCAAGATGGTAAAATTCGGCGGATGTATCAAGGGCGGAAAGTGGATTTTCGGGTTAATACCCTGCCGAGTCGCTACGGGGAAAAAGTCTGTTTACGGATTCTCGACAACTCGGCTACCCAGTTGGGTTTAGATAAACTAATCACCGACCAAAAGACCCTGCAAATCGTCCGAGACATGGCTAGTCGTCCCTTTGGTCTGTTGCTGGTGACAGGACCGACTGGTTCAGGGAAATCCACCAGTTTATACTCGGTGTTAGCGGAAAGAAATCACCCTGGAGTTAATATTAGTACCGCCGAAGACCCGATCGAGTATTCTCTACCAGGCATCACCCAGGTGCAGGTAATTCGGGAGAAAGGCATGGATTTCGCCTCGATTCTGCGGGCATTCATGCGACAAGACCCGGATATTATTCTGGTGGGAGAAACTAGGGACAAGGAAACGGCTAAAACAGCGATCGAGGCGGCCTTAACTGGTCACTTGGTCCTAACTACCCTACACACCAACGATGCCGCAGGTGCGATCGCTCGTCTCGATGAGATGGGGGTTGAACCGTTTATGATTTCTGGTTCTCTCTTGGGAGTCTTGGCCCAGCGTCTCATGCGGCGCGTCTGTACCGAGTGTCGAGTCACCTATCACCCCACCCAAGAGGAATTAGCCCGTTTTGGTCTTTCCGCCGCCAATGAACGGGAAGTGACCTTTTATAAGGCTAATACCCTAACCCTAGAGGAAATTCAACAGGCGCGAAAACAGGGTAATCTTTGTCCCAAATGTGGTGGCAGCGGTTATAAAGGTCGCGTCGGGGTCTATGAGGTAATGCAAAATAGTGAACGACTACAGCAGTTAATTAACCAAGGGGCAACCACTGACCGCATTAAGGAGACGGCCGTCGATGAGGGCATGGTGACACTCCTAGCCTATAGTTTAAATCTGGTGCGCGAGGGTTACACCACCCTGGAAGAAGTGGAACGGGTGACATTTACCGATTCTGGTCTGGAAGCGGAACTAAAAGCCAAACGGAAAAGCGGTTTAATCTGTCGTGGTTGTCGCGCCGAACTACAACCAGAATGGCTCGATTGTCCCTATTGTATGACACCGCGATTTAGTGACTAAGACAGTTTTTCAGTTATCAGTTATGAGATTTGAGTTTTAAGTAAGGAGTATTAAGTGAGTAGTTTTAAATAGCACTTTCCTAATGTCTTTTCACTGTTCACTGGTTACTGGTTACTGTTCACTGATTTTACCTTATAGATGGGGTTTAACTTATGGAATTAATGATCGAAGATTTAATGGAACAATTGGTCGAGATGGGCGGTTCCGATATGCACATTCAGTCTGGGGCGCCGGTCTATTTTCGCATTAGTGGCAAACTGTCCCCGATTAATGAAGAATCTTTAACCCCGCAAGATTGTCAGAAATTGATTTTTAGTATGCTCAATAATACCCAAAGAAAAGAGTTAGAGCAGAATTGGGAATTAGACTGTTCTTATGGGGTGAAAGGATTAGCAAGATTTAGGGTCAATGTTTATAAAGAAAGGGGAGCTTATGCAGCTTGTTTACGGGCTTTGTCTTCTAAAATTCCTAACTTTGAACAATTAAATTTACCTAGAGTAGTACGGGAGTTATCGGAAAGACCGAGGGGATTAATTCTCGTAACTGGTCAAACAGGTTCAGGTAAAACTACCACTTTAGCGGCAATTTTAGACTTAATTAATCGGACTAGAGCTGAACATATTTTAACTGTAGAAGACCCAATTGAATACGTTTTTCCTAATGTAAAAAGTCTGTTTCACCAACGACAAAAAGGAGAAGATACCAAGAGTTTTGCTAACGCTTTAAGAGCATCTTTACGGGAAGATCCTGATATTATCCTTGTGGGAGAAATGCGGGATTTAGAAACAATTAGTTTGGCAATCACAGCGGCAGAAACCGGTCACTTAGTCTTCGGAACCCTACACACTAGCTCGGCAGCGGGAACAGTGGATCGGATTATTGACGTTTTTCCTGCTAACCAACAGGCACAAATTCGCGCCATGTTATCCAATTCTTTACTAGCAGTTTTTAGTCAAAACCTAGTCAAGAAAAAAAATCCTAAACCGGGGGAATTTGGTCGGGCAATGGTACAGGAAATCATGGTGGTAACTCCAGCGATCGCTAACCTAATTCGGGAAGGAAAAGCCCCCCAAGTCTATTCAGCAATTCAAACGGGAATGAAGTTAGGAATGCAAACCATGGAACAGGGATTAGCTAATTTAGTTGTTAGGGGTGTTGTCTCTTTGGAAGAGGCCATTTCTAAAAGCGGTAAACCCGATGAATTACAGCGTCTTATCGCCGGGGCCAGCACTAACGCTAAAGCCCGGATTTAATCACAAATAGTAACCTTTAAGCGTTCGTCAGCCCCTATCAGTTATCAGTGAACAGTAACCAGTAATCAGTGAAAAGAAAGTACCGAAGTTTTCACTTAACACTATCTACCCACTTAAAACTCCAATCTGATAACTGATAACTGATAACTGATAACTGATAACTGATAACTGATTTGTCCTATGCCTAATTTTGTCGCACAAGTTAAAAACGGCTCTGGAAAAGTTTTCCAAGAGAAAGTTGAGGCCATGTCTCCCGAACAGGCCCGGACGATGCTGAGGGCAAAATATGCCGCCGTCGGTAAGGTCAAAAAAGTGGGGGGAGAGATCGATCTTTCCGGTTTAAAGTTGATGTTTGCCAGCATTTCCATCAAAGATAAAGCGGTTTTTTCCCGTCAATTTTCGGTAATGATTAATGCTGGTGTGGCGATTGTGAGATGTTTGGGAGTTTTGGGGGATCAATGCGGTAATCCCAAGATGAAAAAAGCCCTACAAGCGATTAGCGCTGAGGTACAGCAAGGGAGTCCGTTATCGGAAGCGATGGCCAAACATCCCGAATGTTTTGATGAACTTTATGTCAGTATGGTCGAAGCTGGAGAGACGGGGGGGGTACTCGATGAAGTGCTGAACCGTCTCTCGAAACTTTTGGAAGATATGGCCCGCTTGAAAAACCAGATTAAATCAGCGATGACCTATCCGGTAGCGGTGGGAATTTTGGCGGTAATTGTGTTTTTCGGGATGACAATTTTTTTAATTCCCGTGTTTGCGAAAATTTTCACCGATTTAAACGTGCCACTACCAGCTTTAACGCAATTTATGCTCTTTTTAAGTGGTGTGATGCGTAGTTGGTTGATTTTAATTCCGATTGTCACCATTCCTGCCACGGTTTTTTTACTGCGTCGCTATTACAAAACCCCGATGGGTCGTCTGCAAATTGACCGGTTTTTCCTTAAAATGCCTCTTTTTGGTGATTTGAATGAAAAGTCGGCTGTGGCTAGATTTTGCCGGGTTTTTGGGACTCTGACCCGTTCTGGTGTCCCGATTTTAAGTTCCCTCGACATCGTTTCTAATACGGTGGGTAATCAGGTAATTGCCAATGCGATTTCCGGTGCCAAGGCGGAAATTCAGCAGGGGGGAATGATGAGTTTGGCCCTACAAAAAGCCAATGTTTTCCCACCTTTGGCAATTCAAATGATTAGTATTGGGGAGGAAACGGGAGAATTAGATGCCATGATGATGAAAGTAGCGGATTTCTACGAAGATGAGGTGGAACAGGCCGTTAAAGCTTTAACCAGTATCATTGAACCCTTGATGATGGTTGGTGTTGCGGGGATGGTGGGAACTATTCTTTTGTCTATGTACCTACCCATGTTTAAAATCTTCGACGCGTTGGGATAAGTTGATCAGTAGCTTGAAATCAGCAAGATTTTAATTTTCATCTCCTTTTATTTGATTGGGTGAATCTGTGTCTTACGAAACTTTATTAGCGGAATATAGCTGTCGTCAGGGGGCGACCGAATTATTGCGACAATATCGCCCTTATTTAGAGTTAATTCCTAGTCTGCGTCGTCCTGAAGAGAGTTTAATTACTATTCCCTTGCCCTTGGTCAGAATTCGTCCATCTTCTGCCCTTGAATCTAGAAAGACGGTACAATTAGCCTGTGATTTGGCTATTCTGATGTGTGATCCGGAATGGAAAATTAAATTAGGTTCAGAAATCCTGATTTTTATCCATCGTCCGGGGGAAGATTTTTCTGATTTGTTGAAACGCTGGCGCGAAACACAAATATGTTTAGATAAAGAATATGAATGGTTAATGCCCCCCAGAGAACAACATATGTTTAGTGAAGGTGCAGAAACAATTCATCCTTTATTTGTGGTTTTTGATCAAACACCTGAGAGGATTAAAAAAGGCTTAAAAGGGTCTTTTTTACCGATGGTTGTTCAAAGTTATCGGCCGGCTTTGATTGATGATTCCTTAGAATTAGTCGATCAAGATTAGTTGACTCTCTGGGGTTAGTATAAAGGGAACACTTTACGATGGTTAAGCCCCTAAAATCAAGCGCTGACGATGAAAATTAAGCAGCGAAATTTCCTGTCCAGAAACCCTTTCTAACATCTCGACGATATGATCGGGCTGCAGTAAAGTGCCATCATTGCGACAACTGCCCACATAGCACAAAACGGCTTCCTTGTCAACAGTTTTTAACTCTAATTCATATAATTGTTCTCGCAGATTAATTGTGACTTTTTTGCCGGATTTGGTGGTTTTTTCCCGTTCCATCACCGTTGCTTGCTTAATTGCCTCGATCCAATTTTGCCATTGTTGGCAGTCAATTCCCTCACTATTAAAAGTGAGCAAATACTCGGCTTTTTCTAACAAACGGGTGGCAGCGGGGGCATTTAAGGGAATTTCTTCCACCTGATAAACTGGTAAATCTGCGGGTAATTGTGCGCTTAATTGCTGTTTAAACCTCTCTAAATCCATCACTTTTGTCAATTCAAAATCGACAATCTCACCGCTACTGGTTGCTCCCAAGGATAAGGCATTGGCGATCGAAATGCGCGGACCAGGGTGAAATCCACCGGTAAAGGAAATGGGAATAGCAGCGCGACGGACGACGCGATCAAATAAACGCACGAGATCCAAGTGGCTAACTAGGGCCATTTCGCCAATTTTGCCAAACCAAACCCGAATTCTTTGAGCGCGTTCTTGATTGGGTTGAAAATGTCCGGCAAAAGCGGGAATCGGAGGCGCTTCAATGACGATATTATGGCCAAAATCGAGGCTACAAACGCCACAATGGGAACAACCTTCAAAAGAACAATCGGGGACTGTTGCCGCGTCTAGGGCGCGTTTTAAGTCCTCCTGGAGCCATTTTTTATCGATACCGGTATCCAGATGATCCCAAGGCAAAGGACGCTCTAAAATATCTTTGTCTGCATCGGCAAAAATATGCCATTCTCCCTGTTCTATCTGACGATATTTCCAAGTTAAACCGGATTCTTCGATCGCCTGTGACCATGCTTGATAGGCTTTTTCCGTATTATCCCACCAAGCATCCATCCCGGCTCCCAATTGCCAAGCGCGCAGCACCACTTTACCTAAACTTCTGTCACCGCGACCGATAAAATCTTCCATAGCCGAGATGCGGACATCGGTATAATTGACTTTTACCCCTCTCATGCCTTGGAATTCCTGTCTTAATAACTCCTGTTTGCGGATAAATTCGGTCGTCGAGACGGAATGCCACTGGAAGGGGGTATGGGGTTTGGGGGTAAAATTAGAGATAGTTAGGGTAAAATCGAGGGGTTTCCGCTTCGGTAAACGACATTCCCGACGCAACCAACGCAGGGTTTCCGCGATACCAATCACATCGACATCGGTTTCTCCTGGCAACCCAATCATAAAATAGAGTTTGACCTTATCCCAACCCTGTTCGACAGCAGTTTTTATCCCTCTGAGTAATTCTTCGTTGGTTAACCCTTTGTTAATCACATCGCGCATTCGTTGGGTTCCCGCTTCCGGTGCAAAGGTTAAACCTGATTGACGATTGCCCCCAATTATGTTAGCAATATTTTCGTCAAAGCGATCGACTCTTTGACTGGGTAACGATAGAGAGATATTCTCATTCTGGAGACGGTTTTTAATCTCCATACCCACAGCAGGTAACGCTAGATAATCGGAGCAACTGAGAGATAATAAGGAAAATTCGTTATATCCCGTCGCTCGCATTCCTTTTTCAATCGATTCGATTACTGCTTCCGGTTGCACATCCCGCGCAGGACGGGTTAACATCCCCGGTTGACAGAAACGACATCCCCTAGTGCAACCGCGACGAATTTCCACCACCAGGCGATCGTGAACCGTTTCCACGAAGGGAACTAAACCGATAGAATAGGCTGGGATAGGAGTGGCTACCCGGCGTAAAATTCTTTTCGGTACATCGTCACGATTGGGGATAACTGCACCCACTGGGGTGACATGGTAGAAACGCGGGACATATACCCCCGGAATTTGGGCTAAATCTAGTAATAGTTCTTCTTTGCTTAGATTAGCTAGTTTACCTTCTTCTAAAATTAAACCGATTTCTGGCAATAATTCTTCGCCATCACCAAGGACGATAAAATCAAAAAAGTCGGCATAGGGTTCGGGGTTAGAGGTGGCAGTTTGTCCCCCAGCAAAAATTAGCGGATAGTTACCTGAGTCTCTTTCTCTCCAAGTTAAGGGAATTGCCGCTAAGTCGAGCATTTCTAAAATATTGGTAGCTCCTAGCTCGTAACTGAGACTAAAACCCAGAATATCAAAATCTGTGAGGAAGCGACGGGATTCTAGGGCAAATAAGGGGGTTTTTGTCTGTTTGAGTTTTTGGGCTAAATCCGCTGCGGGTAAATAAGTGCGATCACAGAGTTGGCGGGGTTGTGCATTGAGGATATTGTAGAGGATAATATGGCCGAGGTTAGATGCCCCCACTTCGTACACTTCCGGATAGGTTAGCACCCAACGAACCACAGCACTTGTCCATTCTTTATGTTTAGCACCTAACTCGTTGCCCAAATAACGCGCTGGTCGAAAAATGTCGGGGGTGAGTAGTTGGTCTAAAGCAATAGTCACGGCAATCTACCTCAGATATCGTCAGCAATGGGTGCTTTTCTACTATAGCAGCCAGAACCGAGTCAGTTATCAGTTTTCAGTAATCAGTTTTCAGTTCACTGATTACTGTTTACTGTTTACTGTTCACTGAAAATACACCCCACTTCCCCGTCTCCCTAAAATTCCAGAGGTTATCTTAAATGTCGGGTGAAGACCCTCAGTTTCACTGACGGGATGAAACCCGACCAATATAGAACAGCGAAGCACCACTAAATCCTTGACAGTTTTGTGCTGGATATGTTAGTATAAAGAAAGTTGTTTGAGGTCGATAA
>NZ_JADBTZ010000336.1:0-5614 GCF_020245885.1 Microcystis sp. M165S2
ACTTTCGTGGGTAAAGCTAAATAATCTGAGGTTTTAGATACCAGATGATAGAGTTGATTAAAACTCAGTTTTTGGGAGTTTTCAAAGAAATATTGGCGATAGTGGTAGTTAGCTAGATTGAACAGATTTTTTGACAAAAAGGCATAGTGGTCAATTTCTGACCATAAGGGATGGTTTTGGGCGATAATATGACGTTCAACTAGCTTCATGTCTTGATTATACCGGATAACGTTCTTAAAATCTATCGGTGGCAAAAGTTACTTATTTTAGTTATCTAGCTACAGAAATGAGTAACTTGAAAAAGTTTTAGGTAGGTTTTTGGTTTCTGTGGTTAACCCTCGGTGGCTTTATCCTTGTTCTCAATGGCTTTTGTTTCTGGTTAGCCTCGATCCTCGTCCCGGGATTCGCAGTTAAGGGTTTAGTGGCTTTTATCGGTGCGCCAATCGTCCTCTCTCTGGTCAACACCCTCTTAAATAAATACTTCGCCGAAAAAGGTTCCAGCGAAGTACCACAATAGTCAGTGACCAGTTATCAGTTATCAGTACCCTCAGTGTAACACCTTTGATCCAAAAATCATACCTTTGGGCAAAAAAAGGCCAAAAATAAATACTTCGCCGAAAAGGGTTTCAGCGAAGTACCACAATAGTCAGTGACCAGTTATCAGTTATCAGTATTTTTAGTATAACACCCTTTTTCGATCACTGCAAGACTTTTTTCAAATTTTAGGCCAAGAATTTTGGGCCCAAACCGACTTTCGGCGCGTACACCGCCCGATCGCCCAATTCTTCTTCGATGCGTAATAAGCGATTATACTTAGCCACCCGTTCACTGCGACTGAGAGAACCAGTTTTAATCTGTCCGGCATTAGTAGCCACCGCCAGATCTGCGATCGTGGTGTCTTCCGTTTCTCCGGAACGATGACTGATGACAGAACGATAACCGTGACGGGTAGCCAGGGCGATCGTTTGTAGGGTTTCCGTCAAAGAACCGATCTGATTGAGTTTAATCAGGATCGAGTTAGCAATACCCAGATCGATCGCTTTTTGCAGACGGATGGGATTAGTCACCATCAAATCATCGCCCACCAACTGAATCCGCGCCCCCAGTTTATCGGTCAATAATTTCCAGTTATCCCAATCTTCCTCGTGTAAACCGTCTTCAATAGAAACAATCGGATAGCGATCGACTAAACTCGCCAAAAAATCCACCATTTCGGCGGGAGAATGGGCGGAACCATCGTAGATGTATTGACCATCCCGATAGAATTCATTGGCGGCCACATCCATAGCCAAAGCCACTTCTGACCCTGGTTTATAACCGGCACGTTCGATCGATTCGATCAAAATATCCAAAGCTTCCTGATTTGAAGCCAAATTCGGAGCATAACCGCCCTCATCGCCCACACCGGTCAGTAATTTGCGTTCGTGCAAGGCCTTACCCAAAGCGGCGAATACTTCCGCCCCCCAACGCAAACCTTCCTTAAAAGAATCGGCCCCGATGGGGAAGATCATAAACTCCTGAAAATCGACGTTATTATCAGCGTGAGAACCACCATTGATCACGTTCATCATCGGGACGGGTAGCACATTGGCCATCGGACCGGCGAGATAACGATAGAGAGGCAATCCCAGATCCGCCGCCGCCGCTTTGGCCGTAGCGAGAGAGACGGCTAGGATAGCATTAGCTCCTAATTCTCGTTTATTGGCCGTGCCATCGCGCTCGATCATAGCTAAATCGATACTAGCTTGGTCGAAAGCATTCATCCCCTCCAAAACCGGGACAATTTTTTCGTAGACATTGCGAACCGCTTTCAGGACACCCTTACCACCGTAACGCTGGGGATCATCATCGCGCAATTCGTGGGCTTCAAAACTGCCCGTAGAAGCACCACTGGGAACTTGGGCCAAACCCATCGCCCCCGATTCTAACAGCACTTCCGCTTCGATAGTGGGACGGCCGCGGGAATCTAGAATCTCCCTAGCTGCGATCGCTTCGATGGGAACTTCGATTTTATCTAACATAACTTGTCGTCTCCAACTCAATTTACGGGGTTATTTCGGCTGATTACTAATTGCCTAAAGGGAAATCCACGTTGACAATCTGCTTTTGATCATCAAAAACGAGGATTAAAGTATCCGTCAGTTTTTCAAATTGAATCGTCACCAACACCAGATCCACACCGTCCGTATCCGAACCTTTTCTGACCTGAGTTCCCACGATCCGACGCACGGGGCCGGTACGCTTAAGTAAATTCTCCCAAGCGCCTTGTACTCTGGTGGGGAAAACCTCAGCTTTCAGGAAAGGGTGTAGATAGCCTCTGGCCAGGCCGTAGTCTTTATTGACCAAGGACGTGACAAAAGCATCGCCAATCTCAGAAATACTGCGAAATTCGGGAAAATCGGCGGCAATTACCTGACCAGACCGGTTAAAGGTAATTACCACATCTTCAGTGAGTTTCTCAAATTCAACGGTGACGATCACCAGATTGGCATTGATAGCATCGAGTAGCTTGCTTTCGACAATGCGCTTAAACGGTCCAGTATTGTCAGTGACTTGGCTTTCCCAGACCTTTTGCAGTTTTTCGGCAGTCCAGAGGGGTTTTAGTTGGGGTGACAAAGCTGCAATCACCTTGTCGTATTGTTTAGTTCCCAACCATTCTACTAACTGCCGAGCTTGCTTTTCTTCCCGGACGGGATCACCAATAGCGATCGCCGTCGGTTCTAGGTTCGCCTGTACTGGTGAAACGCTGAACGCGGTCCAAGGCAGGGAAAAGCCAATTAAACACAAAGAGAGAATCGATACCCGTTTCGCTAATGAAAGCCGCATCATTTCAGCTATTGCTCCGCAAATAAATAACGTTTTTCCACTTGACGATTGAATTGATGCCATTGTTCATTAGTTAAAGCATTCAACATCGGTCGATCGGGCAATATCTCTCCTCTTGTTATACTGGTTTAACGATTAAAACTACCGCCGAACGCGCTTGCACCCGATAGGTTTCCGATTCAATAGCGGCTGCGGCATCCAAATCACAGGCTGCCTCGGACAATTGCCAAGCAGTATCGATGACACGATGCCATTTTTCCCCTTGTCCCAAGGGGGGTAACTGGAAGTTGAGAGATTCCCAGTAAGCGTTGAGCATAATGTGTAAATACTCATTCGCCTTGGGATGACGCAGGGAAAAAGCTAAACTGTGGGAATCTTCCGACCAATCGGGTTTACTCAACTGTACGCCATGCCAACTGAGATGGGGTTCAAGACTGGTATAGGTGACTTCTAGCAATTTTTCCTGACGGAAAAGAGCTAATTTTTTATTAAAATCGAGCAGTCTCCTTACGAAACACCAAAGATCGAACTCTTGCTCTACCGCACTCCAATCGAACCAACTTAACTGGTTATCCTGACAATAGGCGTTATTGTTGCCCTTTTGGGTGCGTCGCACTTCGTCCCCCATCAACAGCATAGGTGTTCCTTGGGAAATAAACAGGATCGTTAAGAGATTTTTTATTTGTTGCAGTCGCAGGGTTTTAATCCTCTCGTTATTGGTTTCCCCTTCTACCCCACAATTCCAGCTAAAATTATCGTTGCCACCGTCCCGATTCTCCTCGCCGTTAGCCTCGTTGTGTTTCTCGTCGTAGGAAACTAGATCGTTAAGGGTAAAGCCATCGTGACAGGTAACAAAATTTATACTTCTATTGACATCGGTATCAGGTCTGTGGTATATGTCGGGGCTTCCTAAAATCCGCGCCGCTAATTTGCTGACTATGCCGGTATCTCCCCGGACAAAAGCGCGCACATCATCGCGAAAAGGACCATTCCACTCGGAAAACCAATCGGCAAATTCGACAAATTGACCGACACTATACAATCCTGCCGCATCCCAAGCTTCGGCGATTAATTTTGTCCCAGCTAAGACAGGATCCGATTCGATCGCCCAGATCATGTTATAACCTTTTTGCAGAATCGGTTCCCCGTCCACATTGCGCGATAATACGGCCGCCAGGTCAAAGCGAAAACCATCCACGTGCATTTCTGACACCCAATAGCGCAAACAATCGAGAATCATTTTGCCAACAATGGGATGACTGCCCTTGAGGGTGTTACCACAGCCGGTATAGTTGCTATAGAGGCTTTTATCTTCCCCGTCGAGGATGTAGTAGGTGCGATTATCGATACCTTTCAAGGAAAGAGTTGGCCCGATTTCGTCTCCCTCGGCGGTATGATTGAAAACTACATCGAGAATCACTTCGATCCCCGCTTTGTGTAACGCTTTCACCAGATCGCGAAATTCATTCAAAGGACCCAGGGGTGAGCGATCGCTACTGTAACCGGCATGGGGCGCAAAAAAGCCGATCGTGCTATAACCCCAATAGTTAGTTAACCCCGGCATGGCGGCAGCGGGATCAAAGTAATGAATCGGTAACAATTCCACGGCAGTAATGCCTAGGTTTTTCAAATAGGGTATTTTTTCGATTAATCCCGCAAAAGTACCTCTTTTTTCCTCGCTAACGCCGGAATTCGGGTTACGAGTAAAGCCACCGACGTGCATTTCGTAGATAAAACTGGCAGAGTAGGGAGTGCGTAGCGGTGCGTCATCTTCCCAATCATAGCAGCCCGGATCCACTACCAGACCCCGCAAAGCTCGATGACAATTATCGCCTTTTTCGCTGGCAGATTGCCGATCATAAATTTCCGCACCGACAATCGCTTTCGCATAGGGATCAAGAACTACTTTATCAGGATCGAAGCGATGACCCTGGGCCGGATTATCCGGACCATAGACTCGATAAGCATACACTTGACCGGCTCCAATACCGTGAACGAAAATATGCCAATAGAAAAAGGTGCGGTTTGTTTGCGGGGTGAGGAGAATAGTCCGGCTAGGTACGGGAGAATTAGCATCATTAAATAATAATAATTCGATCGCCGTGGCATACTTAGAAAATAGTGAGAAGTTGACACCATCGGCCAAGACAGTCGCACCGACAGGATGGCTTTTACCGTGATCGGTTTTTAAGGTCATTGTCAAGAGATAAGAAGTGATTAGGAGTAGTATAAGGTTATTCGGCGTTGCTGAATCAAGCTATGAATGCCAAATGTGTGTCCTATCCAAAAGTTAGTTTGGGTCCAGGTTTTAAAAATATCACCAAAGAATGTTCAGAACTCAAATCAGCAACGCCAGATTTTCATGGAGATGGCGTGATTAATTTCCAAGACCTTGCCCTATTCGATAAAGCTCTCAATTTCCCGATAGATAAAGAAAACAATTAGAGGAGTTTTAAATGACCTTTACCGAATATTTTAGGTTTGATTAAGCCAATTGATTAAGTCAGCTTGACTCTCAAAGTCTAGCAATGCTTCTCCTAAGTCTTCTAATTTTTCTACTGAGAGTTTTTGGATAGTTTCGGTAATATGCGGGGGCAGTTCACCAAAACGTCGGTTAAGTAAGCGTAGCACTAACTTGGATGCTTCTTTTTGAAGTCCAATGGCTTCTCCTTGTTGAATCGCTGCTTCTCTATCTTGTTCGTATAAAGGAGCTAAACGCATAATAAATTTCCTCTCCTCCTGGGTTCTTTTGGGTAAGGCTTGCAAGTTCCTACTCAAATTGTATAAT
>NZ_JADBTZ010000337.1:0-20269 GCF_020245885.1 Microcystis sp. M165S2
CTTGTTCTGGTGTGGGGTAAAATCGAAACGAATAGGCTTTTTCCATGTCTCACATTTTAGCATATATTTGGTAAATGCGCTAGTATTTAACGGTAAAGCCGTCGTAGAACGACGGGGTTTCAGACCCAAAATTTTCGATGATCAGGGTAAGCTCATCTAATTTGGTATAAATTGTACTTGACAAAGATTTCTAAATAGGGTAGGGAACTCGCTATAGCACCGTCCTGCACCGCCAGTACCCAGACTTAGCCTCTGCTACTTATGTATAATTAGCCTTTGTCTAACTGTTGTTTATTAAAATTAATGGCTGTTCGTTACTCTTTATGCTAAATCAACATACAAGATGCCAAGACAACATACTGGTTCTTCATTACTTGGTATGGTTTGATCGGGGGGCATAAATCGACTAAATCCATATCTAGCAAGAGACTTAATTGATTAGTTCGTTCTAGTCGGGTGTTGGGTAAAATCGGTAGCGATCGGCTTTCTCCATGGCTCAGGTTCTAGCATATATTGTGCAAATGCGCTAATATTTAAACTAAAGCCGTCCTAAAAGGACGGGGTTTGGAACTCAATTTTTCGATGACGACAATAATCGACGAGTTAAGGCAACAATGGCAAGATCGCCTCTCGCAAACAGAGGATTCCTTAACCGATCGCCAACGGGAGACTATTATCAATTGGTTACTCGGTGAAGATAGCCAACGTTGGGAAAATTTAGATGGGAGAGATTTAGAAATCGCTAAACGGGGATTAGTCTATCTTTGGCAAATTTTGCGGCAACGCTATCTCAAAGTTAGTCCCACCCGCGCCTATCGTAACCTGATCGATCGTCTCGGCGCTTGTGTCACTCTCCGGCAAAAAATTCGCACTTGGGTTTCCTTAAGTCGCGATCGTCAGCAAGCGGTGGCCGATGTCTTGCAAGAAGTTATTCAAGAGATGTTAAATAGCGATCGCTATCTGCAATCCCAGTTAGCATGGATCGCTCGTTGTACCAACGATCAAGCTACTCGCGATCGGCTGGTGTTAGCCACCCTAGAGGAATACGCCCTGCGTCCGATCCGCAATCAACCCCTGTTAGCCTATCGTTTTGTTAATTATCTCCGTCGTCAAGCGAAAAGCGGTATCACTAATGTGCCGCGGGAAGAAATGATCCGGATTCTCTCCGATGAAATTAGTGGCGATGAGGGGGAAAATAACTTAAGTTTACTGGATCAAAATGCGATCGCTACCTACGAAGATGAACGCACTGGCCAAGAAGCGCAAATTCTCCGCGTAAAAGTTCAAGAGAGTTTTGCTAGGTATCTAGAGGAAAATGTTAGTCCGGAGGCGGTGACTTGGTTTAACCTCTATCTAGGCGGCCAAAGCCAAGATGCGATCGCCAAAGAGATGAATATTCCCATTCAAGGGATTTATCGTCTCCGGGAAAAAGTTGGCTATCATGCGATTATGGTTTTTGCCCTCAAGGAAGGGGCAGAATTAATCAGTGAATGGTTAGAAATCAGCCCGAAAGAGCATAATTTTGGCTTAACTCTCAGTCAATGGCAAATTTACTATGCAGCCCTTTCTCCCACGGGTAAAAGCGTTATCGATGGCTTAAAAGCGGGTAAAACCCTTGAGGAAATCGCCAGCGAATTAAACTGTAAACACACGCAAGTGGTCAAAGAATGGACGCAACTTTATCTAAGCGCCCAAAGTCTCAGGACAAAAACCTAATCAGTAATCAGTAATCAGTGATCAGTAATCAGTAATCAGTGATCAGTAATCAGATGCGAGTTTTAAGTGAGTGGTATTCAGTGAGAAGTATTATAGTCATTTCAGATAAGTCTGATACAGTCTAGACCGATCAAACCCTTATCAACTCTGGCATTCATATTCTCAATCTTAATTGAAATGACTATAAATGGCAGTTTCCCACTCCCCATCCCCTTTTTGATTTTTGACTTCAAGAAATATGTGGATTATTAGCAAAAAAGTCGGGGTATTTACCCATTATTTAACCCCTACGGGTACATTTACCCCCAGCATCGACAAAGCCAGTAAATTTTCTGCTCGGGAAATGGCGGATATTATGGCTAAAAAATACGGGGGAATAGTCGAGGCAATGAAATAATTATGACCATTGGTATTTGGATTTTAGGTGATCAATTATGGACAGGACAAGCGGCATTAGCTAATCGTCAAGCCTATGCACGGGAAACACCGGTTATTTTAATTGAATCCCACAATCATATTCGACAAAGACCCTATCATCAGCAAAAATTAGTTTTAATCTGGTCGGCGATGCGTCATTTTGCCGAAGAATTAAAAACTTTAGGATGGTCTGTAACCTACGAAGTGGCTGAAGATTTTGAACCGATTTTATCTGCTTGGATTGAACGATTAGGCATTAAAGAATTACAGATTATGATGCCTAATAATTTACCTTTTCTTAGATTAATCAAAAATCTGAATTTAGACTGTGTTATAACCCTAATTGATAATAATCACTTTCTCTGGACTAGGACAGATTTCAATAATTGGGCTAAATCTCGTAAAAGACTATTACTAGAGGATTTATATCGAGAAAGTCGTAAAAAATGGCAGATTTTAATCGAGGATAATCAACCGATAGGAGGACAATGGAACTTTGATAAACAAAACCGCAAACCGCCCAAGGATGGATTAAAAACTGCTGCTCCTCTTTGGTTTGAACCCGATGAAATTACCCTTCAGGTTATCGCTGATGTAGAAGCTTTAGATATTCCTAAATATGGAAAAATCAAACCTTTTCGCTGGGCAGTAAACCGCAGACAAGCTTTACAGGTTTTGGAGCATTTTATCACTAATTGTCTGCCTAACTTTGGCCCCTACCAAGATGCGATGATAACGGAAGAAGAAACCCTCTGGCATTCCCTATTATCCCCCTATCTTAATCTAGGATTACTAACACCGTTAGAAGTGATTCAAGCGGCAGAAATTGCCTATAAAAAAGATAATTTAGCCCTAAATAGCATCGAAGGATTTATCCGTCAGGTGTTGGGATGGCGGGAATATATGCAGGGAATTTATCATTATCTGGGAGAAGATTACGCTAATCATAATTGGTTTGAGCATCAACAACCCTTACCGGCTTTCTTTTGGGATAGTAATCAAACCGAGATGAATTGCCTCAAACAAGTATTATCACAGGTGGAAAATACCGGTTATGCCCATCATATTCAAAGATTAATGATTTTGAGCAATTTTGCCTTAATTTTTGGTTGCTCTCCCCCAGCAGTTGAGAACTGGTTTCATAGTGTTTTTATCGATGCCTACGATTGGGTAATGCAGACTAATGTGTTGGGAATGGGACAATTTGCCGATGGGGGAATTCTCGCCTCTAAACCCTACGCCGCCTCGGCCAACTATATTGATAAAATGAGTGATTATTGTCGGGGTTGTGTGTATAAAAAAAATGAACGAGTCGGGGAGTTTGCCTGTCCTTTTAACTTTCTTTACTGGGATTTTTTGGCACGACATCGAGAAAAATTAAAGTGCCAAGGTCGAGTTAATATGATTTTAGGTCATCTCGATCGAATGTCGGCAGATGAACTTAATCAAATGCGCTGCCAGTCCAACCAATTAAGAGCTATCAGTTGTCAGGAGTCAGGAGTCAGGAGTCAGGAGTCAGGAGGTGATAGGGAGATAGGGTTTTGGGGTGATAGGGTTTTGGGGTGATAGGGTTTTGAGGTGATAGGGTGATGAGACAACTTCCCCACTTCCCCACTTCCCCACTTCATAATTCATAATTCATAATTCCCATCTTCCCACTTCCCCACAACCAAAACCCACTATGATAATTGCTATATGAGTAAATCTAAGGAAAAAAACCGGATTGCCTATCAGGAATTTGGAGATCAAAGTAATTCCCAAGCTTTTGAGCGTTCCATTCCTGAATTACCCCCGAATCAGCAGAATTTGCGAGTACAAACCTCCCGCTCTGGTCGTGCGGGAAAAACCGTTACCATAGTTACAGGTTTTCAATGTCAAACCGAAACTCTGACTAAATTATTAAAACAGTTAAAAACTGCTTGCGGAACGGGTGGTACAGTTAAAGAAAATGCCATTGAGATCCAAGGAGATCATCGCCAAAAAATTCTACAAATTCTCATTGAATCGGGTTACAAAGCCAAAATTAGCGGAGGATAGCTAAAAATCATGATTCCCTCTTGGTTGCTTATCGGTGTCGTGGGATTTTTGGTCGCGTTAGGTGGGGGATTACTTAATTCTCGGGATGTACGTTGGTTTGCGCGATTGCGTCGTCCCGATTGGTTAACCATTGAAAGATTAATCCCTCTTATCTGGACAATTATCTATATTTGTGGGGCAATTTCTGCTTATTTAGTCTGGGAAGCGCAACCGGCTAATCGCTGGTTTTTGATGGCTTTTTATCTGTTGGTGGAATTGACTATTACTGCCTATACTCCCGTCACCTGTAAACTACGCAGTCTCAAAGCGGGAACGATTATCGGAGGTACGGGTTTTTTCTTGGGTTGTCTTCTGGCGCTATTGGTTTTCCCTGTTTCTTCTTGGGCGGGCATCCTACTCCTACCCTACCTGATTTGGAGTCCGATCGGTACCTATGTGACTTGGGAAATGATCCATCTCAATCCTAGGGATGTATAGACAGGTAAAGTGGGATAGGTTAAAAATTAACCCATCCCACAGATCTTATTGCCATCTACCAACTTGAAAATCTAGACTGTTTTTTCCGCTCTAACTCGCTCTACCTTTACCTTGCGAGGACTGGAGCAATCAAGGAAGTTAGGAACCTCCTGACGACAGTGAGGACAATACCAATAGGCACGACCAACCCCAAGGTGACGAAGGGTAATTCCCGAACACATAGGGCAGCTGTGCATGGATTGTTAGACTAATTTTAAACGTTTTTAAAATTGTCTTACCTCCTGAAATAATCCTAAACAAAATCGCCGCTCTTTAACTCTGACTTTAGGTATATTTCCCAGAAAATACCTAGGGATGAGGACGGAAAAGATGGGAATGTTGCGGGTGATAAAGTTGCGATCGAGTTCCTGTAATCTGGTTTAAAGCGGGACTAATTAGATAAAGGGTAGTTCTAGTTAAATTTTCTCGATGGGTTAATTGGGCCATCTCTGACAGGGGGACAACCCAGATTTTTTCGTCGGGCCAACTGAGACGGAAACAAACGGCCACCTGTTGCTCTGGCTGGTAGTATTCTAGGAGTTTTTCCTGGGCTTTGTCAACATGACGGGCGGCTAAATATAGGCATAAACTGGCTTTATGGGCGGCTAAAGAGGCTAATTCTTCACTTTCTGGCATAGGAGATGCTTTCCCTTCCACCCGAGTTAGAATAATTGTCTGGACTAATTCCGGAATCGTTAATTCTAGGGCCAATTTGGCCGCTAATCCTTGAAAGGCACTAATTCCGGGGATTAGCTGAAAGGGGATATCCGCTGCTGTCAAAAGATGAATTTGTTCTTGGATGGCACTATAGAGACTTAAATCCCCCGATTGCAGTCGCACCACCGCTAAACCCCGACGCACGCGATCGATCATTAAAGGGATAATTTCCTCTAGGGTGATGCTACTGGTGGGAATTAACTCGACATCTTTACGAGTGTCCTCAAGAATCTGTTTGGGGACGAGGGAATTAGCAAAGAGGATAACATCGGCTTTTTGGAGAATTTTATAGGCTTTTACCGTCAATAATTCTGGATCTCCTGGGCCAGCACCAATAAAATAGACGGCCGGGAGGAGAGGAGAGGAGTCAATTAAAGTCATACTAAATCCTGTTTAAAAGGGGTGTGGGGTGTGGGGTGTGGGGTGTGGGGAAGGAAACCTCTTTCATCTGTGGGGGTGAAAATTTTTTCATCGGGACTGACTCGGAGAATACTGTCTCCTGAATACTGAATCCGATTATTAACCTGAACATTTGTATTTAATTACGGTGAAACTGACTATACAATATTAATGATAAAGCACGGTCAGCATTGACAATGATTAGCGATCAGTCCCTCCCCCCCCAAAATATTGAAGCGGAAGAATCTATCTTAGGTGGTATTTTACTAGATCCAAAAGCGTTAGGTAGAATCAGTGATTTTTTAATTCCAGAAGCTTTCTATGTGAAAACCCATCAAGATATTTATCGTGCGGCGCTTGCTTTACAAGGGAAGGGAAAACCGACGGATTTAATGACGGTTAGCAGCTGGTTACAGGATAATTATCTGCTGGAAGAAATCGGGGGAATGCCGCGATTGTTACAATTAATTGAGCGCACTGTCTCGGCTGCCAACATCGATCGCTATGCTGAATTAGTGATGGATAAATATATGCGTCGTCAGTTAATTTCCACCGGGGGAGAAATTATTGAGTTAGCCAGGGATACGACGCTAGAATTAGAAAATGTTTTCGATGAATCGGAACAAAAGATTTTTCGTCTCACCCAAAAACGACCCCAAGAGGGTTTAATTTTTCTGGGGGATACTTTAATTGAAACTTTTAACGAAATTGAGAAAATGCAGGAGACGACCACTCTACCCGGTATCGAAACTCAATTTTATGATCTCGATGCGATGACCAGTGGTTTACAACCCTCGGATTTAGTTATTATCGCGGGTAGGCCTTCCATGGGAAAAACTTCTTTTGCTCTTAATATTGCCTATAATATCGCTCAACAGAATTTACCTGTGGCTGTCTTTAGTTTGGAGATGTCCAAGGAACAATTAGCCCAACGTTTGTTATCGAATGAGGCTAAAATCGAAAGTAATCGGATTCGCTCGGGCCGTTTGGGACAAAATGATTTAGAGAAGGTTCTCGGGGGACTAGAAAAGTTATTAAATTTGCCCATATATATCGATGATAGTGCCAATTTAAGTGTAATTCAAATGCGTTCCCAAGTGCGGCGTTTACAGGCAGAAAAAAAGGGGCAAATGGGATTAGTTTTAATCGATTATCTGCAATTAATGGAAGGGGGAGGTGATAATCGTGTTCAGGAACTTTCTAAAATTACCCGCAGTCTTAAGGGTTTAGCGAGAGAAATTCATGCTCCTGTCATTGCTCTTTCTCAGTTAAGTCGCGCTGTGGAATCTCGCAATAATAAAAGACCGATGATGTCCGATTTACGCGAGTCGGGATCGATCGAACAGGATGCGGATTTAATTATGATGTTATACCGAGATGAATATTATAACCCCGATAGTCCCGATCGAGGTGTGGCCGAAGTAATTATTACTAAACACCGTAACGGTCCCACCGGCACAATTAAGCTACTTTTTCAACCAGAATTTACCAAGTTTCTTAATCTTAAACAAAGTCGCTCTAATTATTAAAATGAAAGCAACTATTAATTATAAAACTCCCAATTGGCTCTTAATACTTTTGGCAATTATCCTAACTCTCGGTGTGGTTTTTCGTTTTGCGAATATCGATAAAAAAATCTATTGGCACGATGAATCCTACACCACCATTAGAACCACTGGTTATCAAGCAAAGGAAATCGCTGATACTATCTTTCAAAATCGTCTTTTATCTACCACAGAATTAGGAAAATTTCAGCAACTGAAACCCGAAAGTAATGTTGTTGATACAATTAAATCTCTTGCTAAAGAAGACCCTCAACATCCACCTTTATACTTTATTATCTCTCGCTATTGGGAAAAAATATTCGGTTTTTCTACCGTTTCTTCCCGCAGTTTAGCGATTGTTTTTAGTCTTCTCTCCCTGCCATTTATTTACTATCTATCCCTAGAATTATTTGCAGCAAAGTTAACGGCAATTTTAGCAGTAATTTTATTGGCACTCTCTCCAGTTGATATAATATTTGCTCAAATGTCTCGTCAGTATAGTCTTTTAGTTTTGTTAACTATAATCAGTCAATTACTGCTGTTAAAATGTCTCAAAAAAAGAACTATTGTTAATTGGTCTTTATATACCCTATCTAATACTCTCGGACTCTACACCCATCTCTTTTTTATTCTCAACTTATTTGCTCAAGCAGCCTTTATACTTTGGTATCTTGTTATGAAACCAGAGCGAAAAAATAACTTGATATTTTTCCTTTTATCTGGGTTAACAATGATGATTTTATATATACCCTGGTTACAGGTTTTCTTAACTAACTCTCAAAGGGCCTTTAACTCCACCAGTTGGGCTGCCGTTAACTATCTCGATTGGGGATTAATCAGTAAATTATGGATTCTAGGTTTTACCTGTCTATTTAGTGATACCGACTTCGGTTTTAATAACATCTTCACCTATATATATAGACTGTTTTTTTTAAGCTTAACTATCTATGCTTTTTATCGAGTTTATCGCTATAATAACCCGATAGCTTTTACTTTTCTGATTACCTCAACCCTAGTGCCTTTCCTAGCTTTAGTCATTCCAGATATAATTTTTACTACCACTAGATCAACTGTCACCCGTTATCTAATTGCATCCTTTCCCACTATCTATATAACTGTGGCTTTTTTCTTGTCACAATTGCTTAATCAAGGTAAAATTTTAGGTAAAACTATCTTGATTTTTTTGTTAACTGCTAGTATAATATCGAACTTTAATAATGCTCTTTCCGAAACCAGTTGGGCAAAAGTTCCTAGTTATTGGAATGGCGAAGTTGCCAGAAAAATCAATGCTGTACCCAATGCCATTATTATCAGCGACGAAGGTAATGACTGGACTAACTTAGGTGATTTGCTTTCCCTTAATTATCGTCTTAATTCTGATGTACAATACTTCCTGACTACCACTCACCCCGATACCGATAAGTTAAAAGAAGTCCTAGAAATTCCCCAGGTCAACTTATTTCTTTTTCGTCCTTCCAATCGTTTATTACTTGCCTTAGATCAATTCGATATTCGTCTTGATTATTTCTATCCTCAAGGTCAATTGTGGCGAGTGAAGAAATAGGTAAATATATATTTTGGGTCAATCTAGCCTGAAAGAGTTGAGCAAAGCTGGTATTATAACCAGTTAAAACCGTTAATCTTCATCTTAAAGAAATGACTTTTCTAATTCCGATCAGCGTTTGGCGGCAAATTCTTAAAAAGTTCCCTATACTACTATTCTTAGCATCTTTTCTCATAGTCCTACTCTTAGGCTATTTTTCTGCCGCTTTCTCTCAAAGTCGAGATCCTGATATCCGCGGTGTTTGGATTACCACCAACGACACAGCGATGCTGATGGACAGGGATAAACGACAACAAGCGATCGAGCAATTAGTTAATCTTAATTTTAATGCTATCTATCCCGTGGTTTGGAATTCCGGTTATGCTCTCTATCCTAGCGCGATCGCTCAACGGGAAGGAATACAGCCTTTTGTGCCTACGGGAGCGCAGGGACAAGATATCTTAGCAGAATTGGTGGAACAAACCCGTGGAAGGGGATTATTAGTCATTCCTTGGTTTGAATTTGGATTTATGGCTCCTCCCACCTCAGAATTAGCCTTAAAACATCAGGACTGGTTAACCCAAAAACGGGACGGAGGGACCACTTGGGTAGGGGCAGCCGGGGAGGTGGTCTGGTTGAATCCTTTCCGTCCCGAGGTGCAGAATTTTCTGCGGGAGTTAGTCTTGGAAGTGGTGGGACAATACGATATTAACGGCATCCAATTCGACGATCATCTGAGTTTACCCAACGAATTCGGCTATGATCCCTATACTATCGCCCTTTATCAACAGGAAACCGAAAAAACTCCCCCGGCTAACCCCCGGGATCCCGAATGGACAAAATGGCGGGCCGATAAAATCACCGCTTTTCTGGCTAATCTCAAAGAATCAATTGAGGCAATTAAACCGAATATACTGCTTTCGATCGCCCCTAATCCCTACGAATTCGCCTATAATGGTCATTTACAGGATTGGCTCGGTTGGGTGCGGCAAGGATTAGTCGATGAGTTAATCGTACAGGTTTATCGTCCCGATCTGCCCAGTTTTCTCAAACAATTAGAGCGTCCCGAAATTCAGGAAACCCAGCAAACTATCCCCACCGGTGTGGGAGTTTTAACCGGTTTACGCAATCGACCGATTGCCCTACCCTTTATTGAAGAAAAGGTGTTGGCTGCTCGTCAACGGGGTTTAGGGGTGATTTTCTTCTTTTATGAAAGTCTCTGGCAGCAAGCTTTCGAACCTCCAGAAACCAGAAAAGCGGCAATTCAAGCGATGTTTTCGCAACCAATCACTCCCCGTCTTCCCGTGGTGGAAAATATTCCCTTAGTTAGTACGCCTGAACTGATTGACCAGCCAGGACTAACCCCCACACCTCCCCCTTTAGCGCCGGACGGTATCGAAATTCCTGTAATTCCCCCTCCGGGTAGTTAATAGCAATTTTTGCCCACAGAGTCAATGCCACTGGCCGCTTGAACCCCCCCCTGAACGGGTAACAGTCCTAGCTGGAGTGATATACCTGGACTTCCCCGTTGACAAAAAGCCATAACCTGTGCTGTAGGAGGGATTAAGAGAATTTACGATACCCCGTTACTGGGTACAAATCAGGGAAACCCCTAATAAATCTAACGCATGATTGTTGCAGTTGGGTCGGTCGAGTTATCTTAGAAAAACGATAACTTTCCTCTCTAATCGTACATTCTACTGTATTCAAGCAAATCGTCCCCAAGTCTTCTGTACAAAGTCCGAAAACTATGCACAGGGAGGTTCTCTTGATTCCGTTTTTTTCTCTCTTTAGACTGAGCGGATTCACTGCGACTCGCTTTAATCACATTAAGCAATTAATCTTTCGTCTGGATAATCTTCACTCTCAAATTCCACTAAGTTTACCTGCTCAAATAATCCTAATTGAATCACTTCTACTTCCGCCAGTTTCCGAATTTGAGGCTTAGTTAGGGTTTGCGGCAAAAAGTTTTTCGGTGGTGGTAGGGTGTGGGGTGTGGGGTGTGGGGTGTAGGGTTTTACCGATTTTCAGGTGGTCAACTACCTAATTTTCAGGGAAAAAGTACCTGAATTTTCCCCTGATCACTCCCAGTCCGGTACTTTTTGATTGACAAAAAGTCTAAAAGTCTTACCCAACAAGGTTTTTAGATTTATTCAGCAGACCCTACTTAATTTCTACGGGTTCTAAATTATCAGCAGGAGTAAAACCAAAGAGACGGGAATAGAAATAAAATTCTGCATCTAATGCTCGTTTTATCGATTCAGCTTGACGAAATCCGTGTTGTTCTCCCGCAAAGGGAACGTAAGCAACGGGTAAACCTTTCGCTTTTAAAGCTTCTACCATCATTTCCGCTTGATTGGGTGGAACCACTCGGTCTTCTAAACCTTGGAAAAAGATCACCGGACAGGATAACTGAGCGGTAAAATGAATAGGCGATCGCTGATAGTAAATTTCCTTTTCTTGAGGATAAAGTCCCACCAATTTATCTAAATATCTCGACTCGAATTTATGGGTATCGTTGGCTAAAACCTCTAAATCACTAACTCCGTAATAACTAGCTCCTGCTTTAAAAGTATCATGAAAAGTTAAGGCCGCTAAAGTTGTATAACCACCGGCGCTGCCTCCAGAAATTGCCAATCTTTCCCCATCGACTAATCCCTGATTAACCAAATATTTTGCCCCGTTGATGCAGTCTTCCACATCGACAATTCCCCAATTTCCCTGCAAACGCTGACGATATTGACGACCATAACCCGTACTACCGCCATAATTGACATCTAGATAGCCAAAGCCGCGACTGGTCCAGTATTGCACCCGCAGACTTAAACTAGAGGTCGCCGCAGCCGTCGGTCCACCGTGACTTTTGACTAAAAGGGGCGGTAATTCGCCATTGGGGGCGGTATAATCGGGGTTTTTGGGGGGATAATACCAAGCATAGGCCGTTAGTCCCTGACTGGTGGGAAAAGCGAGCATTTCCGGAATCGAGAAATAATCGCTAGAAACAGTTAAATTACTAGAAGATTTGAGAATTTCTCTAGTTCCTGTGGCTAAATCCATTGAGACAACCGCCGTTACTTCCCTGAAAGAACCGCCAATAAAAACTATTTTGTTATCGCTAACTTGTAGGGAAGAAATGTTAGTATCAGCAGTAATAATTTCTTGGAATTCTCGATTAAGAGTATCGATACTTCCTAAATACCAACGGCCATCTTTTGTATAGCTACAAATAATCTGGGATTCCCCAGCAAAGCCGTAGTTAGATAAACCAAAAACCCAATGAGGGTAGGCAAATTCAGCATCAATTGGTTCGATAACTGGTTCGATTTGTTCATCGTGTTTAAAGCAATAAAAGTTCCAGAAATCATTGCGATCACTGGTAAAATATAACTGTTGATCGGCAGACCAGCGCGGTTCACACACCGACTCATTTTCACCCCCAGCAATGACCCGAATATTACTCAAATAAAGATTATTAATATCGGCCACCCAAAGAAAAGAACTATCCCAGGGCATATTAGGATGATTCCAACTAATCCAAGCTAATCGAGAACCGTCGGCACTTAAGCGAGGAGAGGTATAAAAATCATCGCCTGATACTAAAGTTTCTATTTCTCCCGTATCTACATCGATGCTGACAATACTATTAACTGGTTCCCGATCTTTTTGGCTATGATCTTCACAAATACAGATTAAACGATTGCGAAATTCATCGAGAATTAAATCCGCATAACGACAGGAATTTTCTCGGGTCAGAGGTTGGGGTAAACTATCAGCAGTTTGGCGATAAATTCTTTGATCAGCAAAATTACAAAAATAGATAATTCCGGCAACAATTAGATAGGAACCTCCCCCGTATTCATGGACACGAGTTCGCACATTAAAAGGCACTGGAGTGATGTCTGTAGTTGTGCCGTCGGGGTTTAATTTAACTAAAACATTTCGCCCCTTTTCCTGTGGTCTGCCTTCTAACCAATAAATATCTTCTCCATCTAGAGTTACACCACCAAGACTAATCGATGCTGCCACAATTAGATCGGAGGTAATCGGTGATTTCCAGGAACCGTAAGCTGATATTTGATTAGACATTTTCTACTACAGCAGTGATCTTAATGGTGAGGTACGAGGTTTTCGTTTTCGGGAGTCGGTCGTCTTATCTTGATAAGAAACGCTGATAAATTCAGGAAATTCCGAGTAAACAGGACAAAATAGGGATTGCTAGTGAGCATCCCTACCTGACTCTATGTTTTTCTGCAATCGGAGCGGCGGGATTCGAACCCACGACCCCTACTACCCCAAAGTAGTGCGCTACCAAGCTGCGCTACGCCCCGATATTGAACCTTAACCATCATAGCGATAATCGCGACATTTTGCAAGCTTTTTTTTTCTTCCTTTCTCCCCCATCCCCGGAATTAGCGGCCAGCTATCTAGCTAATTGGGGAATACGTCCTTTTAATCCCGTCATTAATTGCAGGGCAAACAATTTCAACGGGGGGAAACCACGCATAATTGCCAATCCTAGACGACGGATGACAACGATGGGCGGCCAGTTATTGGAGAACAAGCGATCAAGAAAATCCGTGAAGCCTAAAATCGCTAAATTCTCCGATCTACGCCATTTTTCGTAGGATTTTAAGGTAGAAAGCGCTCCTATATCTTCTTGCTTTTCCGCTGCTTCCTTTAATACCTGCGCTAAAGCGGCCGCGTCGCGAATGCCTAAATTTAAACCTTGACCACCGACGGGATGACAACAGTGAGCGGCATCACCAATTAAAGCCAGTCGGGGTTTAACATAAGTATCACTCTGCATTAACTGTACGGGAAAGAGAGCGCGGGGGCTAACTAATTCTAGTTTTCCCAGTAATCCCCCCGTATATGCTTCTAATTTCTTGATAAATTCCGCTTCGGGCATTTCTTGCAGTTTTTTCGCTTCTTCATGGGGATTTGTCCAAACGATCTGACAGCGATTACCCTGGAGCGGTAAAATGCCCATCGGACCTGTGGGCCAAAATCTTTCAAAGGCGGTATCGTTGCGATCGAGTTGATGTTTAATGGTGAAAGCGACACAGGATTGCCAATATTTCCAACCTTTGGTTTTAATTTGCGCCCCTTGCCGGATAGCGGATTTGGCTCCATCGGCCCCGATGACTAATTTTGTGGTGATTTTTCGGGTTTGACCGGCTTCTTCCAGGGTGACAGTCGCAGTTTCTCCTCCGTACTCCACTTCTAACACTTTGGCAGGGGATAACCAGTCAATGCGATCGCAATCTTGGCTGGCATTGTGCAGGGCGGTTAGAATCACTTGATGTTCGCCCACATAGCCCAAATAATCGGTTTTTAGCTCATCGACCACAAAGGGGACAAAAATCGGGTAATCGGCATCAGAAAGGCGAATATGACTAAATTTACCGATACTGGGCGAGATTTTATCCCAGATACCCAAGCCTGTAAAAATCCGGCTCGACATCAACGAGAGGGCATAAGCTTGACGACGGCCGGCAGCCACCTCTAGGGGGCGTTCCTCGATCATAGCGATATTTAATCCTGTATTTTTTAAGGCCACCGCTAGGGTGGTTCCGACTATGCCGCCCCCGACAATGATTAAATCGTAGCTGTCCCGTCCTAACATATAAATATTTTTCTCAAAGATAATCAGTGACTACACTGATCTATTCTGACACGATTTTCGGGGTTGCTGTCGGGTTTGATGGTCTTCACCCCACCTAGCCATTGATAGACTTGAAAGGGTTTTGTCCGTGGTTGAGAGTTTCGGGTTATCGCTCTTCCTGGACTTCTGGAAGGGCGATAACAAGCGGCTACAAGCTCTGTTAGCTGATGCTCCTGGGGCGCCAGTCTTCTTGGATACCCCGACTTGGGGCAACAACCCGAGAAGTTGGCTAAAGACAAAACCCGCAACAGCTAGACTACTCTTTTTTTAACTTAAGGCAAGCTTTCTATTAATTGGATCACAAAGTTAGCCCTTGCAGAATCGCCTAAAGTTAGATAACCTTCTCTGGCTTTACTGTACCAAATCTTGGCTTGATTATTATCTCCTAAAGCTGCATAAACTTCTCCTAAACCAAATTGAGCTAAGGTTTTTTCTTCTAATTGTTCTGGTATCTGAGCTAATTCTATCGCTTTAAGATAATGATTGGTAGCTAGATTAGCTAGGCCAATTTGCCAGTACAAGTCAGCTAAGTTTCTCTCGATGATTGCTGAATTTTGACCCTGTTTGATGGTAGTTTCTAGAATAGTGATCGCTTCACTGGTAAGATGATAAGTTGCTAGGGATTGGGAGGATAAAACATAGTTATTAAAAGTTGAAGTCGGTAGGGTATAAGTTCCATAAAAATCGGCTAATATTAATGCTTTAGTTTGCTTATTTATATTTAATTGTTCTATTTTATTAACTTCGTCCTGTATGGTTGCAACTTCTGAGGAATGTAACCTGATAAATTCTATTTTAGAAGCTTTATCTTGCTCGGAAGACTGTCCCCCATCGGTTTTAATTGTCACAGAATAAGGAATACCGGGCTGAAAAACTGGTGTTCCGGGATAGGAAATTTGGGTTTGAGAAACTTGCTTTTCCCAGATAATCCTCTGTGAATCCATAACTTTTATTGTGTAATATCTCGTTTGGGAAACTTCATTCCAGCGCAAAATGGGGGTATCTGTCAGTATCAGGGTGTGACGGGGTGAAATGAGATAGGGAATGAGTGCATTTGTTCCTCCTAAAGAACCTGGGGGTGGGGGATTTTTGGCTTTTAACGCTTCCCAGATGGGGCAAATTGTCTTTAGTCCAGAAGGTACACCTGAACTAACTGGGCGTTGTTGTAAATCGGGACATAATACTGTCACCCTAACACCCTGAAGAGGAAAAATTTGATCGCCTTTGTTTAATTCTGTATTAATAGAAACGGGTTTAAATTCAGTCCAATTTTGTCTTTTTAGCTTGACGATACCAGTTGTTGATTCAATTCTAGCAGGCAAGGCTATCCCTTTAGCACTTTCTAAAAATAGGGTCAGCATTCCTGTGCTTAATCCTAATAGGATGAGTTGGGTTTTGGTGAGCATTTTTGTTTCTCCCGGTTTGCTAGACATTGTTGTGCTTGTATTCTCCAGCTATCTTCGTCAGGATTTAAGCTGTTAGCGTATTGATTACAGGTTTCCCATTCTTTTAATGCCTCTGTTTGGTTATTTTGGGCTTCTCTTACCTGCGCTAGTAAACAATGAGGGGCAGCACTATTTTTATGTAATTTAATCGCTTCTAATAAAGCTGTTTCTGCCCCTGGAATATCTCCTTGTTTTAGCGTTGCCCAACCTAAATTTTTCCAGATAGCAAATTGGGTTTCTTGATCTAATTTTGGCTCGGATTGGGCTTTAAGTAAGAGGTGAACAGCAGCAGGATAATTTTTATTGAGAATATGTAATCGAGCTAGATTATTAATAGCGGTAGTGTTACCCCCTTGTATAGCTAGTATATATTCTTTTCTAGCTAAATCAAAATCCTGTAATTCTTCGTAGAGTAATCCTAAGTTAAAATGTGCCTCAGCGTCATCTGGATTTAAAGACAAAGCTCGTTGATAATCTTCTTCTGCACTGCTCAAATCTCCCTTTTGATAATGACTCCAACCCCAATGATTATACCAGGTGGCTACAGTTGGTAAAGAGAGTCTTAATCCCCAAATACTCAGCATTAGTAAAAAAGATAAACCAGAGCCAATTTCTTGCCAGTATTGTTCTTGAATCCCAAAGCGTGCCAGTAAGTTTTTTCCAGTTTCTTGTCCAGTTTTAGTTAAGACTCCTCCTGCGGCAAGTAAGGTTAATATACTTTGAAAACTGATTAAAACACCTCCCAAAATATCACTTCCCCCCGAAAGAAACCGCGAGCCAATTTCACCAATTAATCCTAAAGAAATTGTCAAGAAAGTAACAGAAGCTCCATTTGCCAATAAATCGTATTTGTGCCAAGAAGAATCAATTTTAGGGACTTCAAGTAGCCACCACCAATTTTTAGTATCGGGATTAAAATCGGGACGTAATTGGGCGATTATTGGGGCGATTGTGGCTTGTTTTTTCCTAAGAATGTTGTCTAATTCTTGGAGGGTATTTAGGATATTATCAGTAATTAAATAGGTTTCTGTTAGGGCTGTTTGAATGCGATCGCGTGCTAGTAAAATATTAAGAATTTGGGCTTCTGTTGGTGTAGGATGCTCTTGGAGAATTGCGATCAAATCTTGATAGGTTTTTAGGTCTTGTTCTAGAGATGAATTAGACATAGGCTTAGAATACTTAGAATAGTGATTTTCTTAAAGTAAACCTAGAATTGTTCTTAACGCTGTTTCTAATTCTTCGAGATAAGGATTGTCTAAATGTCCCATAACTCGAATAATTCTTGACTTATCTATGACTCTAATTTGCTCGCACAGTGCTACTGAATCTTGACTTAAACCTGCTATACCTTCTGGAATAAAAACATGAGAATCAAGTAGTTTGCGCCGGATTTTAGTGGTTAATGGCACAATAATAGTATGAGGACTTACGCCATTAGCTCGATCAATTTGTATGATGATTACAGGTCTAATTCCTGACTGTTCTGTGCCAATGACGGGGTTGAGGTCGCAAAAAGCTACATCACCACGAATAACGCTACCATTTGATTTCGCCACGAGCTAATTTTTCTTCATAATCTTCTAGATTTGACAAATAATCTGAAAAATCGGATTCTGCGATTTCTACGAAATCAGAAAACTGCTGATTGTACTTTAAGGTAAGGAAATCAATAAAGTCATTCACTTCTTCAACTAATGACTCTGGAAGTTGACGAATTTTGGCAATTGTAATATCTTGGACTGTCATGATTGAGAATTGTTCTTGAGAGTGGGGTACTAAAGCGCAACTACAAACTGATCATAGCATTTTTGAGCAGGATTTTAAAGATTTATCTGATAACTAACAACTGATAACTGATAACTGATAACTGATAACTGATTATAATCCATTGCCAATGAGAATAAAAGGTGCCCAGTAACGGGGATGGCTGAGGCGATTTGCTACGTCCGATGGCACTCCTTCAATAGGTTCTATTTTAATACTACCACGCCGCTGCTCATCGGTTGGGTTATTACTGGTAATCAAGGCAATTTGTGCCTGTTGTAATGCCTCTGTTTTACTCAATTTACCCGTCCTCAAAGCAGCATAAAAAGCATTCATCAAAGCTTGTGTACCGCCATCATCAACACTCCATAAAGAGGCAATAACTGCCCTTGCACCTGCGGTTTGTAGTCGATATCCTAACCCTAAAATTTCGATTCCTGTGCCGTAATTACCCCCTAAACCTGTCTCGCAAGCACTTAAAACAATTAAATCAATATTTTTAAACCGCCAGTTTTTCATTGTTTGTAGAGTCACCACTGTCCCATCTCCAAAAAGAACAAAAGACTGTTCTGGAGTTCCCACCACAAAGGCTGCATGGGTGGCAAAATGGACGACAGTACAGCTATCCAGTAGGGGAATAATTGTTTGATTGAAGTCTTTATCGAAGTATTTAGTAGTAGGAGAAACGGTCTGTGCTAATTTATCTACCTCTATACCCGCAAAAGGCAACCCATTAAATTTGAAGTCTTGTCCCTGATGTCGAAACTGATAGCTGCCCTTAACGAATGCCGCCGCTAAAATGTGCATTTTCGGTTCGGGTTTGGTATTAAAATCAGTCAGGGATGCAGCCGTAATATTATTAACCCGGTAGCGTTCAATTAACCACTGTTTGCCGTCGTATAAAGCCGCCAGAGGAATGTAGCGCAGTTGTCCATCAGGAGCATAAATAATCGTTTTTGCATCGGCAGTTTTTAGGTTATTTTCTAGGGGTTTAATCAGCCATTCATAAAGCTGTTGGGCTGGCTTTTTGGCATCCAGATTAGGATTTTGTAAGGCTTCCCGGAAAGCGCGAATAGTTTCGTTTAGTTCTTTTTTGCTGACTTTTACGGTGTGGCGGACGGGAGGAGAATCAGCAGTGGTGAGGATGATTTCTAAGCGGTCATCAAAGATAATGGGGTAGATAAGGACGGCATTTTGTTGGAGTTTTTTGAGATTATCAGATAAGCCAATTAAATTGTCTAAATTATTCAGGAGATCGGCGGAACGGGTTTGGGGTTTGAGTTGGTTAATTAAGGCTAAAACTTCCGGACTTTCGATAAATTTATTAAACTCAGCCACAATTTGTTCCTGTTGTTTCCAGAGTTGGAGGAGGCGTTGTTCTTCTGAGGGAGTTAGTTTGCCGTTGAGTTTTTGTCGTTCTTGCAGTCGGCTGATTTCTTGGCCAATTTCTACTGCTTTATTAAGAATTGCCTCAATTCCCTCGTCTATTTTTTGTTCTGGCGGTAGTTTAGGAACTCCCTGTTCTGTATTTGTATTACCGCGCACTCCCCGCAAATAATCGTCTAATTCCTGTACTTTTAACAAATCTAACACCCGTTGCGCTTCCAGAATGCGGTCTTGTTGCAGCAGCAAGTCAGCTAAACGGCGGTAAGTATTGGCAACAGTTTCGGTGTAGGTTTGTTGCAATTCTTTGGGGAGTCCTTTAATATCGCCCCTGAGAGTTTCATAGACGTTAACCGATTGTTTGTAGAAGATAATCCCTAGTTGAGGTTGGTTTTGTTGTTGCAGTAAGTAACCAATATTATTGAGAGTAGCGGCTTCCCCAGAGCGATCGCCCACCGCCCTCGATAAGGGTAAGGACTGTTGGTAGTAGTCTAAAGCCTTCTGTTTCTCCCCTAAATCATCATAGACAAAACCAATATTATTGAGAGTAACGGCTTCCCCCGTGCGATTGCCCACTGCCCGCAATAAGGGTAAAGCCTGTTGGTAGTAGTCTAATGCCTTCTGTTTCTCCCCTAAAGCATCATAGACACGACCAATATTATTGAGGGTAATCGCTTCCCCAGAGCGATCGCCCACCGCTCGCCTTAAGGGTAAAGCCTGTTGGTAATAGTCTAATGCCTTTTGTTTCTCCCCTAAAGCATCATAGACACGACCAATATTATTGAGAAGTCTGGCTTCCCCTGCGCGATCTCCCACCGCCCGCGATAAGGGTAAAGCCTGTTGGTAATAGTCTAATGCCTTCTGTTTCTCCCCTAAAGCATTATAGACAGCACCAATATTATTGAGAGTGACGGCTTCCCCTGCGCGATCTCCCACCGCCCGCGATAAGGGTAAAGCCTGTTGGTAATAGTCTAATGCCTTTTGTTTCTCCCCTAAATCATTATAGACAAGACCAATATTATTGAGAGTGACGGCTTCCCCTGCGCGATCTCCCACTGCCCGCAATAAGGGTAAAGCCTGTTGGTAGTAGTCTAAAGCCTTCTGTTTCTCCCCTAAATCATTA
>NZ_JADBTZ010000338.1:0-17881 GCF_020245885.1 Microcystis sp. M165S2
AGATAGTAAGGGGTTTCGTTCAGAAAAGACTTCAAATTCGGCCTTGAACGAGTAAAACTTTCTAGGAAATAAGGTTGAACATGAGATTTTTTCGACTTGTTCAAAGTGGCCGGAGGGCATTCGGACACTGAAAACGGACGTGGAGAAAGTGTCAGACTTAAGCAATTAAGCATTTTTCGGTGAAGCGTCAACCCCGTTCAGCGACCACCCTAAAAAAGTGGCGTGGTGAGGAATCGCCGTCCGTTTTACGGCGGCGAGGATGTCAATTCAATTAACTATTCCCCAAAGAATTTGTATCGCAATTGAAGTGGGTATTCAAAGCGGCACTTTAGCTATTGCTATCACTGCCGGTTTATTAAATAATCCCGATCTAGCCATTCCCGCAGTTGTCTATAGTTTATGGATGTATGTCAGCGCTTTTATCGCTGTTTATTATGGTCGCAAAAAAGCAGCTTTGGCAAAATAGGTAAATGGGGTGATAGGATATAGCTAAAAACTGATAACTGATTATGTTAATTGGTAAATATTTAACCCTAGAGGAATTATCTACCTGTTCCCAAACCTATCAAAAGTACGCAGCACAAATCGATCCCTACCCAAAAAATCCTGAAACGATAACCGCTTGGCAAAATCTCGCTCACTTTATTATCGATCCAATTATTGATAACTTTGGTCGAGAAAAATTCCAATTAACCTACGGATTTTGTTCCAATGATCTGAGAAAACTTCTCCAAAAAAAAGACCCAATCACTGGCTTAAAAAACGGTAGAATCGATCCCAGTTGCGATCAACATTGCGCCCACGAAATTAATCAAAAAGGTCAATATTATTGTCAGCGATTGGGGGCAGCCTGTGATTTTCGGATTATCGATTTAACGAGCGATCGCCTGATCGATTGGATTTTAACCCAAAAATTACCCTTTGATTCTCTCTATTTTTACGGAATTAATCGCCCGATTCATATCAGCTATGGACCCCAACATAAACGAGATCTATGGACTTTTACCCCTAAAGGAACACCGACTAAAAAAGGTTTACAATCATGGTTAGAAGCCGCTAAATCTATCGATTCTGAAGCTAAAAAATCCCCCAAAATCGGGGGATAACCAAGACCTAAAACCGTCTTCTTTTAGATTTCTGGCTCCAGATCTTCCTCGTCGTCCTCATCGGCCGGTTCCGTGGGGAAAGGAACCGAACCCATGTCTAATTTATCCCGCAATAACTTCTCAATTTCCGCCGCTACTTCTGGCTTTTCTTCGAGATATTTAACGGCATTATCGCGACCCTGGGCAATATTTTCGCCATTATAGCTATACCATGCCCCTTTACGAGTAACTACGTTCGTTTGTTCGGCGATATCGAGCATACAACCCACTTGGGAAATGCCTTTACCGAAGATAATATCAAATTCAGCAATCCGGAAAGGAGGCGCAACTTTATTTTTAGCCACCTTAACTTTAGCCCGAATTCCGTATTCCCCTTCCGTGCCTTTTTTCAAAGTTTGAATGCGACGGATATCTAAACGTACCGAGGCATAAAATTTTAAGGCCGTCCCCCCGGTGGTCACTTCAGGATTGCCGTAGGTAACACCGATTTTTTGCCGCAGTTGGTTGAGGAAAATCACCACACAACCCGATTTACCAATATTACCGGCAATTTTTCGCAGGGCTTTACTCATCAAACGGGCCTGCAAACCCACCTGATTATCCCCCATTTCCCCTTCAATTTCCGCCCGCGGCACTAAAGCGGCCACCGAGTCGATGACAACGATATCCACGGCCGAAGAACGCACTAACTGGTCAACTATTTCTAAGGCTGCCTCCCCTGTATCCGGTTGTGCCACCAGTAAATTATTGATATCTACCCCTAAATCTTCCGAATAGGTGGGATCTAAAGCGTGCTCCGCATCGACAAAGGCTGCCACTCCCCCAGCTTTCTGCACTTCTGCGATCGCATGGAGGGCTAAAGTGGTTTTTCCAGAACTTTCTGGCCCGTAAATTTCGACGATGCGGCCTTTCGGTAGGCCGCCACCCAAAGCCATATCTAGGGTTAAAGCACCACTAGGCACGGTTTCTACCCGCATCCGGGTCGCGTCTCCCAAACGCATAATCGAACCTTTGCCAAAGTTGCGCTCGATTTGATTTAAGACTAAACCCAAGGCTTTATCTCGATCAGGATTACTTGTCGTTGTCGCCATTAATTTTGTCCCAGTTTTCTTAAGTAGTACAGTAGTATCTAAAGATTGTAGCCTGTTTTGATCTTGATCACCAAAAAGTTAGAGACTTTTTCCAGAATGGTGATCGAAAATCAAAAGTTTTGATTTTTACAGCCAAGGCCGGCTCATCTGTTCTAATTGCGTCACCTCTCGCGCTTCTAAACTCCATCCTAACGCCCCAGCATTTTCCCTCGCTTGGGCCGCAGTTTTTGCCCCCGGAATGGGAATCACATCCCCTTGGGCGATTAACCAATTGAGGGCCACTTGTGCGGGGGTTTTTTGGTATTTTGCGCCCAATTCTTGCAGTACCCTTAAAATTGGGGCTATTTTCTCCAAACCTTCTTTTTTGAACCGCGAGTCAACTTTTCTGGCTCCATCGGGCAAATTCTGGCTTTCTGGGCTATATTTACCCGTCAGTAGTCCTTGAGCGAGGGGGCTGTAGGCAAGGATGGTGACACCTAATTCCTTGGCTGTGGCTAAAATTGCCTTAGTTTCTATTTTGCGATACAAAAGCGAATACTGCACCTGATTGACCGCTAAGGGAACCTCTTTTTTCGCCAAAATCTGGCTTGCTTGACGCATTTGCTCGGCGGAATAATTACTTACGCCCACTGCAGCAATACGGCCTCGTTTTACTTCTTCAGCTAGGGCATTCATTAGGGTTTCTTGGCTAATCAGGAAGGTGAAGGGCCAATGTACTTGGTAAAGGGTAATTTTATCGGTTTTTAGACGGTTTAAGCTCTCTGTAATGGCATTATGAACGGCATTCGCCCCAAATCGCCACGGTACGGGGGCAAACTTACTGGCAATATCGATGGGAATATCAGTCTCTTGAGTAAATTTTCCTAAGAGTCGTTCCGATTCCCCCAGTCCATAGACTTCGGCAGTGTCAAAAAAGGTGATTCCTGCCTCTACTGCCGCTTTAAAGGCCGCCTCTACCTGACTAGCTCCGTATTCCTTGCCATAGTTCCAGAATAGTTTATCTCCCCATGCCCAAGTCCCAATTCCCAAGGCACTGACGGAAATTCCTGTTTGTCCGAGATTAGCGGTTTGTCTAGTCATATTCCCTACAAAGAATGACAGCGTTTCCCATTTAAAGATGAAGTGTAACCCATATTTGGTCTGACTCACCATTAACCCCCTTTTTTGATTCCGGGAAATTCGCACCCATAAGTAATGGGAAAGGACTTGACTTTGCCGGCGACTTGCGCTATGCTTTTCTTATAATGGGAATCCGTGCAAAATTTTAAAAAACGCACAGATTCCCAGTATGAATAAAATCTTTTAAAAATATTATCTCAAAATCTCCCGACAAAAGCAAGCAAAATTTCGCCCCTAATTGTTAAGTTTTGTTAATCAAGAAATGCAGAGATCAGCAAGGTAAAAAAATGGAAATCTCTTGCCGATCTTGTTTGTCTGCTTGATTGTCGGTTAACCTATGATTAGGTTAGGCGAATTTTGCGCTTTGACTAATTGTTAGTGCTAACTTCTGTGGTTTCAACAATTGCCGTCGGTTGGCAGGGGGTAGGTGGAAATTTCTCTGGCAAAGAGAAGCCTAAAAATGATGCGATCGCAAATATGGTGCTGGTAATTTTGGCAAGACTGACAAGGTCTTCTCTGTACTTTAACCAATATTTATACATAATCATCAATCCTTTTACTTAGGAGGTGAACTATCTCTAGATTAAAAAAATTCTGATTATTTGTCGTTACTCAAAAGTCATGAAAATGGTACTTTTTTTAGGTACTCTCAAGTAACCTGACAGGGTACTGAAAAGTAATCTTAAGTCCTGTTACCTATAAAAATAATGATAATGAATGAACTAAAAATGACTGAAATTGAAACCCTTTCTTGGTTTGAATTAGAAAGACTGGTTAATGATCTGAAAAAAAAGCATACAAAGAAGGGATTAACGGACGTGGAGACAAAAATATTAAAAGGTATTTTTGAGGATAAAAAATATGCTGATCTAACGGAAGAAATTGGACAAGAAGAACAGTCAATCAAGAATGCAGCTTCTAGTTTATTTAAAATCTTGTCAGAGCAAACAGGTGAAAAGATTGGAAGTAAGAATCTGATTACTGCTTTGGCAAGGTATAGAGATAATTCTCAGATATTTGATCATAACAATAAACCGCAACCTCAGCAATCGGATAGAGTTCTTGAATTAGTTATTGAGGTAGGTATAGACGACCTGACACCAGAGAAAATTGATAAGATTAACAACCTTATTCAAAAAATCGCCAGAGACAACACGATCAAGCCTATTATGAAACTTAAAGGCAGTATTCGGCTATTTTTAGAAGGTTCAGAAGATGGACTACAGCGCCTAGCAGATTTACATCAATCGGGGGAATTGCAAGCCCTTCTCAATGAACTTAAATCAGACGATATACCCGAAATTATCGTCAAAAAAGCAGAGTTCACTACAGATGCAAAAGTTATTGAAAAAGCCGAATTAATTAAGGCAATTCGAGAGGGAACAATCGATAAGACAACTCTACAACAAGTTGATTTAAGTGGGGCTTTCCTGAGAGGGGCTAACCTGAGTGGGGCTAACCTGAGTGGGGCTAACCTGAGAGGGGCTAACCTGAGAGGGGCTATCCTGAGTAAGGCTATCCTGAGTGGGGCTATCCTGAGTAAGGCTATCCTGAGTGGGGCTATCCTGAGTAAGGCTAACCTGATTGGGGCTATCCTGAGTGGGGCTAACCTGAGTTGGGCTAACCTGAGTAGGGCTAACCTGAGTTGGGCTAACCTGAGTAGGGCTATCCTGAGAGAGGCTGACCTGAGAGAGGCTGACCTGAGAGGGGCTATCCTGAGTGGGGCTTTCCTGGGTTGGGCTATCCTGAGTGGGGCTATCCTGAGTAAGGCTAACCTGAGTGATGCTAACCTGAGTGATGCTAACCTGAGTGGGGCTTTCCTGAGAGGGGCTAACCTGAGTGGGGCTAACCTGTGGATAGCTGACCTGAGTGGGGCTTTCCTGAGTGGGGCGGAAGTTGAAAACGCTATCTTTACCAATGCAACGGGTATCACTCCCGAACAAAAACAGGATTTGATTCGACGAGGGGCAATTTTTGGGGATACTTCTAACGATCGCAGTAAAGCATTAGTTTAAAACAGCCTTTGCTCTCCACCTTCAGCAGAGATTTAGGTAGGGTTGGCTGAATAAATGTAAAATATAGACGAGGTAAGGGGTTTGGCGGCCTGTTTGGCCCAGCAGCTGCAAGATTTTCAAGCTGGTGGCTCAAAAACCTTCCCTAATTAATGGGAAAAGACTTGACTTTGCCGGCGGCTTGCGCTATGCTTTTCTTATAATGGGAATCAGTGCAAAATTTTTAAAAATGCACAGATTCCCATTATGAATAAAATCTTTTAAAAATATTATCTCAAAATCTGCCGACAAAAGCAAGCAAAATTTCGCCCCTAATTGTTAAGTTTTGTTAATCAAGAAATGCAGAGATCAGCAAGGTAAAAAAATGGAAATCTCTTGCTGATCCTGTTTGTAGGTCAAGCTATGATTAGGTTAGGTGAGTTTGGCGCTTTTCTCTGATTAAGATTAACCCACCGCAAACCCTGTATATTCTCTGACTAGGGGTTCATGAAAGGCTAAAACAATATCTTCTTTAGGAACACCTAAATTAACTAATTCATTGGCAATTCCTACCTCAGTGCCATCATGTTGTATCCAGATTTTACCCTTTTTAATATCGAGATGCAAAACACAACCATGATATCTTCGTCTATTTTTCCAGCCAACATACATCAATTGATAGTGATCGCCAACTGTATCAAAAATCAATTGTTGTTCAATCGGATCTTTAGATGAACCTAGCTGAGAATATTCAGTAATGACTTGCTTGACATAGTGACGATATTGTTCTAATTTTTCCATGCGACAATTACCTCCCCAATCGGATCATAAATAAGCAGGTAAATTTGAAATCGTTTAACGACAGTTTGAATAAATCGCAATTCAAAAAAACTATAATAAATATCTAAAGGAACAGCTAAATATAACTGTCTTTTAGGTTCTTTTTCTTCTAAAGCAACACGATAATTAAAGAATTGTCCAATAGCAGTATGAAATTCTGAAATACTGGATTTACCGATAAAACTTTTAATTTCAACGGCTATCTTTTCATTGTCTTTTTCTGCGGCTATCAGTTGCTCTGCTCCTAAATCGACATACATTTCTACATCACCCACTTCAATCCTTAAAGGGTCATCCGTAATGATCCAACCCTCTTTTTCTAATCCTTTTCTCACTGCACCATGAAAACGATCTTTAGCAGACATGAATTTTGAAGTTAGCAGGCATAATAATTGTTAATTATAACATTTCGTCATGACGAGCGACAGGGTGAGAGCAGCTCAAACCCTATTGACAATTGGCCAATTTTGTGATCCGCGTGGGCATTTCAAGTGATAAGCTAAGACGTATTTAAACCGCTTATTCTGAGATTAGCCCCCCTTGCCTGATCTCAACAAGCAATTTGAATTACGAACAGCTTAACTAGCTGACATCCATCGTGATAAAATCGGCCTTGTCTTTCTTCTGCCAGCGCAGCGCCGAGCGGCGGTATGTTGAGCTTATTTCCCCCTTTACTTTTTACTTGGTATAACTCGTGCAGGTTTTCATTTATCATACTCCCGAACTTACCCCCGTCCATACTCTACCCGATTGCGCCGTCGTTATCGATGTTTTAAGAGCGACAACCACGATCGCCACTGCCCTCAATGCCGGTGCGGAAGCAGTGCAAACTTTTAGCGATCTGAAAACCCTGATGCAGGTGAGTGATAGCTGGCAACCGGAAAAACGTCTCCGGGCAGGAGAAAGAGGTGGCGCGAAAGTGGAAGGCTGCGATCTGGGCAATTCTCCCCTCGATTGTACCCCTGATTTAATGAAAGGTCGTCGTCTGTTTATCAGCACCACTAACGGCACTCGCGCTCTGCAAAGAGTGGAAGAATCCCCGATCGTGATCACTGCGGCCATGATTAATCGGCAAGCTGCCGTTAATTACCTATTGGATAAGCAGCCCGATACCGTCTGGATTGTTGGCTCTGGTTGGGAAGGGGGTTATTCTCTGGAAGATACGGCCTGTGCTGGAGCGATCGCCGATGCGCTACAAGAACAATCGGGGCAAATGGCGATCGGGAATGATGAGGTTATTGCCTCGATCGCTCTTTATCGTCAATGGCAAAATGATCTTTTAGGAATGTTCCACAGTTGTAGTCACGGTCAGCGCCTTTTGCGTCTCCACTGTCAAGAAGATTTAAAATACTGCGCTAATATTGACTCTCTTGATGTTTTACCGATCCAAAAAGAACCGAGCATTTTAGTCAAACTTTAGACATTACTACCCACAGAAAGGGTCATCCGTGCGGGTAGGATCGATGCTCCTACCCAGATTCCTTTATTTATAGTTTACCGACCATGACTATCGATTCTTTACTGCAACCTTTTCAGCGTTTTGGTGTCAATCTCGGTTTAGAAAGAATAAAAAATCTGCTGGAGATTTTAGGCAATCCCCAAGATAAAATTCCGATTATTCATGTCACGGGAACTAATGGCAAAGGTTCAGTTTGTGCCTATCTATCCTCTATTCTCAGCACTGCCGGTTACAAAGTCGGACGTTATATTTCTCCCCATTTAATTGATTGGACGGAAAGAATCTCTATTAATGGCGAAAATATTGAAACTGCGACTTTAGAAAACCTGCTTAAGTATATACAATCGCGTATCGATCCCCAGCAGGAAAGTCCTACTCAATTTGAGGTAATTACTGCCGCTGCTTGGCTGTATTTTGCTCGGGAAAAGGTGGATATTGCCGTGATGGAAGTGGGTTTAGGAGGAAGATTAGATGCGACTAATGTCTGCGCTCAACCTTTAGTTACTGTCATCACTTCTATTAGTCGGGAACATTGGCAAAATTTAGGTCCCACGGTTGCGGATATTGCCGGGGAGAAAGCGGGGATATTAAAAGCGAATTGTCCGGCAGTTATCGGACAATTACCGGAATCAGCGCAGGGGGTAGTTAGGGAGAGAATCAAGCTGTTAAATTGTCCGACGGTATGGGTAGAAGCTGCCGAGAAAATTGCTGATAATCGCGCTAAATATCAAGGGTTAGAATATCCTTTATCCTTAGCGGGAGATTTTCAATTAACTAATTCTGCTATAGCGATCGCTGTTGTTAATATTTTACGTCAGCAAGGTTGGCAAATTAGCGATGAAGTCGTGCAAGAAGGAATGGCAAAAACTCGCTGGTTAGGACGGTTACAAACCGTTAATTGGTGTCAGCGAGAAATCTTAATAGATGGCGCTCATAATCCTGCTGCTGCTATTGGTTTAAGGCAGTATGTAGATAGTTTAAAAGCCCCAAAAATTATCTGGGTGATGGGAATTTTATCGACCAAAGATCATCGGGAAATATTCCAAGCTTTATTAAGAAAAGGCGATAGTTTATATTTAGTTCCTGTGCCAGATCATAGCAGTGCCAATCCTGAAACATTAGCGGAATTAGCGGCTTCAATTTGTCCAGAATTATCTCACCTAGAGACTTGTTCCGATGTATTTTTAGGACTAAAAAAAGCCATCCAAGAATCTGCCGATAGTCAGATAATTCTCTGTGGATCGCTTTATCTAGTCGGTTACTTTTTAGGGAGTTTGTTTCAGGGAAAATAAAACATCAATTTTACTGGTGGTTTTATCAGGCATAGTGGCAGTAATTCCGATCCCGCGTACCGATTCTAAAAAGGCTTTTGTTTCCGGGGTTAATTCCGTGGCAGGAAGATTATTAATTCCTCCCGCTTTAGCGATAATTTGCTCCACATCGATGAAGAAATAACCGAGATTATTCTTGGGTAGATTAGCGGTAGATGCTCGGAAATTCTCACTTTGGCTAATCGGTTGATTCGGTTGGGGTTGATAGGGAATTCCGACGGTCATTTTTAAGGTATCATTATTAGGCCAAGCATAGGTTAAAATCGCTTGTTCTTCCGCTTTCCATTCAGTCACATCTTCACCGGAAATTTGACTGTTTTTTATGGTGATAACAGGAACAGTTTTTACCAATTGATTTAACTTCTCGAGGGTAGTTTTTGCCGCTTTATGATCGCCGGTTTGCCAGATCATCATTCCCCCAAAACCTAACCCTCCCAGCGCTTGCTGGTTGGGGATAATTCCGAAAGCAAATTCTCGATCCATCCAGTTAAAAACTTCTTTATCCGCGTCAAGGGTTGCCATCTGAAAATTCTCACGGATCTGACGCAGAAAAACTTGTAATTCTGGGTTAGTTTGGGACTGTTTTTCTACTTCTTCCCATCCCTGTTTAAGATTATTACCGCTCCAGACTGCGATGGTATCTCCGGGGAAATAATTTAAAACTTGATTTCTGCTAGGGGAAGGTAGGGTAGAAATAGTTTCAGGAGCAAGTTTAGCCACCATTTGTAATTGTAATCCCGTATCGGTGACACCCACTCCCGCGACAATATCTTGAATTTTTGCTAATTCTTGCCGACTTTGGGGGGATAAATTAGCATCTGCTCCCAAGATTCCGGCATAATCATCGATATAAATTGTCGCTAGGGTATTGGGTAGGTTGAGGGATTGGGAAAGCAGTTTTCTCACTTCTGGTTTACTGCTAAAAGATGGCTGTCCTCGGTAGGTATCGATCGCCGATTCTAACACCTTTTTATCGTAGGATATCAACAAAAAATCCCCCGCAACGGCAGTATAAATGGTGGTGTTATCCTGCCAATCTATAGCAGTAATTTTAATATCTTTGTAGTCACTGGTGCTAGTTTTGCGATTAACTTGTTGTCCTAGTTTTTTCTCGAATTCCGACGCTTTAATTTTATCTTTGATCCCGATAACTGTTAAGATTCCCGATTCCCCCGGTTTAGTTGCCGGAAGAAAAGCAAAGCTGATACTACCGATCCAAGGTTCGATATCCCGTTGATAATCAATCTTATCGGTGAAGATATTTTTTTGTAATTCTTCTAATCCTTGACTAACCGCAGTTCGTGATTCAGGTGTACCATATTTAGCTAACACTGACCAAGCTTTTGCATCCGTGGAGACAAAACTACTAGCAAAGGCAGTTTCTGGGATAACTTTTGCTGATTCTAAGGGGGTGAATCTTTGCCAAGGTAGTTGTCCTCGTAGATAAAGATAGACACCTCCTGCGGTTACTGCTGTTAGTCCTAAGACGACTAAACAACCGGGTAAAAATGATTTTTTTGACATAGAATTGTGGTTTGGTTAAAAAGTTCAATACTTGGCGATCGATTTGTCTCTGGTTGTAGTCTCTAGATCAGTCCTATTGTAGTTATCTTAATTATCTTATCTTATCCCCAAAGGGAACGGGTAACATTTTAGCTAATTTTTCCGACATTCTTGCTAATTACCAGAGAAAATTGGCTCATCCTTAGTCAGATTTCAACCCCACCGCTTGATTAATGTTAGTCAACCCATTGACCTCTAGTTTTTCTGTTAATCCTTGTAAAATATTTGATACTAGCCAAGGACCCTGATATAACCAACCGGTATAAATCTGTAATAAACTGGCACCGGCGGTAATTTTTTCCCAAGCATCATCGAGAGAAAAAATGCCTCCCACTCCAATTATTGGTAAATTGCCTTGGGTTTGCCGATAGATAAAACGGATCACTTCCGTGGAACGTTCCCGCAAAGGTTTGCCACTAATTCCCCCTGCTTCTTCCGTGATTGGTTTACCGGTTTCGGGCAGAATTGTGGTTTTTAATCCCGTGCGTTTAGTGGTGGTATTAGTAGCGACAATTCCCGCTAATTGATAGGAGACAGCTAAGTCAATAATTGTTCTGATATCTTCCCATTCTAAATCGGGAGAAATTTTCACTAATAGGGGTTTTCTGCCTTGATTTTCTGTTTGTAAAATGTCGAGGATTTTATCGAGTTGTTCACCACTTTGCAGGGAACGCAAACCGGGAGTATTGGGAGAACTAACATTAACGACAAAATAATCAGCATGGGGGAATAAATAGCGAAAACTGCCTAAATAGTCCTCCGGGGCTTTTTCTAGGGGCGTATTTTTCGATTTACAGAGGTTAATGCCGATGGGAATCTGTCGGGGTTGTCGTTGCCAAGATTGTTGGAGGGTTGCCGCTAGAACTGGCGCACCACAGTTATTTGCCCCCATACGGTTTAATCCAGCCAAATCTTCTGGTAAACGGAATAATCTCGGTTTTGGGTTGCCCGGTTGCCCTTCTAGGGTGACAGCACCCACCTCGGCAAAACCAAAGCCGAAACTATGCCAAAGTCCTGCCCCTAAACCGTCTTTATCGAATCCTGCCGCTAATCCGACAGGATTGGGGAAATTTAACCCCCAGAGGCTTTGAGATAGGCGAGAATCGCTAAAACTGAGGGATTCTGATAATTGTGAGATTAACCATTGTCCCCAAAATCCGCCTCGCGAGCGATCGATTTTTTGCAGAGTATTTAATAATTGTCTTTGTGTTCCCTCTAAATTGCCCCGAATAGCCTTGAAAGCTAGAGGATAAAAAGGTTTAATTGTATCAATTATATTGGTCATAATCAAGCGGGATTAAGGTGTAGGGTGGGTTAGGCGAGGACAAGTTATGTTTTTGACAAAAAATTTCAAATTTGCCGTAACCCACCTAGCATAATCGTTATAAACCTTGACGAGGATTAAAAGTTTCGATCGCCCGTATTTTTTGATAAAGTTCTAATTCTTCTGGGCTAGGATTGGGAGGATTAACTAATAGAATTTCTACTAATTGATCGCCCCTTTCTCCTTGGGAAGTGGGATAACCTTTGTTAGCCAAACGTAATCTTTGACCACTTTTTAATCCCTTAGGAATCATCATTTTAACTAACCCGTCAATGGTAGGAATTTCCACAAAACCGCCCACAATTGCCTCGCTAGGAGTAATCGGTACTTGACAGACAATATCAGAACCTTGAATCCTAAAAAAAGGATGCCTAGCGATAGTTATTTTTAAATATAAATCACCCCCTTCAATACCCTGACCTTTGAGACGAATTTTCTGCCCATCGATCATGGCTGCCGGCATATCAACCTCTATTGATCTACCATCTTCCAGACGAATTCTTTGTCTGCCACCTTGATAAGCTTTCTCCAAAGGTAAAGTCAATTTTGCTTCCACATCTCGACGAGTTAAACGGGGAGAGGAGGCAATTTTAGCGCGCTTAGTATTAAGGTTATTAAAATCTCTAAACTTCCATAAATCCTGTTCTGTACGGGGGATTTTTCCATTACCGTTACTATTCGCTTTTTCCCCCGGACGTATCCCGCGGCGCTTAATCCCCGTCAAGGAACGATTATACTCAACCCGTTTTTCTTCATCGGAGAGAACATCGTAAGCTTCATTAATATCTTTAAACTTTTCTTCGGCCGATTTATCCCCCGGATTAACATCAGGATGATATTGACGCGCCAGTCGTCGAAAAGCCTTTTTGATCTCGTCACCGGTAGCCGTGCGAGATACTCCTAAAACATCATAATAATCAACTAATTGTGGCATATATTCAGTTATCAGTCATCAGTTATCGGTCATCAGTTATCAGTTATCAGTTATCAGTTATCAGTTATCAGTTATCAGTTATCAGTTATCAGTTATCAGATTTGAGTTCTAAGTGAGCAGTATGTATTAAGCGAGCAGTATTAAATAGTAGTTTCCCACTGTCTTTTTACTGATTACTGTTTACTGATTACTGTTTACTGTTTACTGATCACTGTTTACTGATCACTGATTAAAACCAATCATCATCGTCATCATCCCAGTTATTTTGGGGGGGAACATTGCGGGAACGATTGCCGCCGCTGCGGTTACTTTTACTATTGTTATAACTTTTTTCCTCCGAACGGGGGGAACTTTGCCAATCGCTATCGCGGCCATTGTAGTAATTGTCCTGATTGCGGGGGCGATAACTATCTTGATTAGCCGAATAATTGGGTCGATAATCACTTTGATAACCCGGTGTACTGGGACGATAATCCTGGCGATAACGATCGCGGCGCGGTTCGGAGGGAAGATCATCTTCCTTATCCCCGGTAAAAGTCTTGCGAATAGCGCTAAAAAAGCCCTCATCTTCCTCGTCGTATTGTAGCCGTACCTCGCGATTTAATTCATAGATAACATCCTGTAGATCCGCCTGGGCGCGATCAATGCGACGGTCATCATTTTTCTCCAAAGCGTCGATAATTTCCGTACTCAAAGACTCAATTTGACGACGATAGGAACGGGTAAACTCATTACCAAAATCGAGAGTAACATCTTTTAAGCGTCGTTGGGCTTGATCCACCAGAGAGCGGGCGCGATTGCGTTTATCGACCTTTTCGCGACGGGTACGATCTGCTTGGGCAAATCGGGCAGCATCGCCGATCATGCGGTTAATTTCCCCTTCGCTGAGGGTAGAAGCGCCTTGAATGGTGACACTTTGCTCCCGTCCGGTCATTTTATCCCTAGCGGTGACTTGTAGAATACCGTTAGCATCCATATCGAGGGACACCTGCACTTGCGGAATACCCCGGGGTGCGGGGGGGATACCAGTTAATTTAAAACGTCCCAGGGATTTATTATCGCTGGCCATTTCCCTTTCCCCCTGCAAAACGTGGATTTCCACCACAGTTTGATTATTTTCGGAAGTGGAAAAAAGGTCAGCTCTGCGGACGGGAATAGTGGTATTGCGGGGGATTAACTTTTTCATCACACCGCCGATGGTTTCTAAACCCAAGGATAAAGGGGTAACATCGAGGAGCAGCACGTCTTTGACCTCGCCGCCCAAAATTCCCGCTTGAATAGCCGCCCCGACCGCTACAACCTCATCAGGGTTAACATTTTGATTGGGTTCCCTATCGATAAAACTCCGCACCAAATCCTTAACCACCGGCATCCGCGTGCCGCCGCCCACCAGTACCACTTCGTCTAGTTGGACGGGGGACAAACCGGCATCAGAAAGGGCGCGTTTGAGAGGACGACTGAGACGACTGATTAAATCGCCGCATAATTCCTCAAATTGGGCCCGACTCAGGCGAGTTTCGATGTGTTTGGGTCCGTCTTCCGTGGCGATGATAAAGGGCAGATTAATATCGGTGACGCTGACCCCAGACAGTTCTATTTTGGCTTTTTCTGCCGCTTCTGTGAGTCTTTGTAGGGCTTGCCGGTCTTGGCGCAGCTCCACGCCTTCCTGTTCCAAAAACTGATTGGCTAACCAATCGACGATTCTTTTATCGAAATCATTTCCGCCTAATTGGGTGTCGCCACTGGTGGCTTTCACCTCAAAAACGCCGTCACCCACTTCCAAGATAGAAACATCAAAAGTACCGCCTCCCAGGTCAAAAACGAGGATTTTCTTGCTTTCCTGTTCATCGAGACCGTAGGCCAGGGCGGCGGCGGTGGGTTCGTTGAGAATCCGCATCACTTCTAACCCCGCAATTCGGCCCGCATCCCGGGTGGCTTGACGTTGGGAGTCATTAAAATAGGCGGGGACGGTGATTACGGCCCCGGTAACTTCTTCCCCCAGATAACGGCTGGCCTCTTCGGCTAATCGGCGTAAAATTAGGGCGGAAATTTCTTCGGGGGCGAATTCTTTTTGCAGACGGGGGCATTTAATTTTGATATTGCCCATCTCATCCCGGCGGATGGTGTAGGGGACGCGCTTCGATTCGGGGTTTAATTCCGAGTAGCGACGACCTATGTAGCGTTTGACTCCATAGTAGGTGTTTTGGGGATTGAGTACCCCTTGTCGCCGGGCCATTTGACCGACCACTAACTCCCCATCTTTATTAAAACCGACCACAGAAGGGGTGGTTCTCATGCCCTCCGAGTTGGCGATGACCACTGGCTTTCCGCCTTCCATCACGGCGACGACGGAGTTAGTTGTCCCTAGATCAATGCCTACTACTCTACCCATGCTTGTTTTTGTCTCCCCCTAGATTTCGATAACTTCGGGACTTTTACCTTCGATCGATAGTTTAAATCGCTTAATGCTTGTTGACAATATTGTATCCAATTGTCTTAGGTTCTCGCTCTCGGTTCGGGGCGATTGAGGGTGTGATTACCGAAGTGGTCTTTTAGTGATCGCTGGCAATCAGGTTTGGGGGGGTGAAAATATGGCTAGATTTCCAGATTTTCCCTATCCACTAATTCTGCTGGCGGCTGACAGGAAATAGGGATTGTTCTGCCTGTACTGGGATGATTAAAAACGATTTGATTGGCATGGAGATAATAACCACAATCTCCCGGTACTGCATCCGGCCGCGGTAATCCCCCCAGACCATACAATGGATCACCGATTAAAGGATAGCCAAAAAAGGCCAGATGAATGCGAATTTGATGGGGTCTGCCCGTAAAAATTTGTACTTCTAATAGGGTACTATCGGGATGTTTTTTTAAGACTCGACCATGACTGCGGGCCGATAACCCATCTGTGAGCGCACCGTAAACATAGCCTAAAATGGGATGGGCGATTTTCCCGATCGCTTGATTAATAGTAAAATTATCTGGTATGTCGCCCTGAACCACTAAAGCTCGATATATTTTAGTAATTTTCCCCTCCCGCATCTGTTGACTCAATTTAGCTCTAGCGGGCTTTGATTTAGCCATTAAGACTATACCCGAAGTGCCGCGACCAAGACGATGAATTGGATAGGGAGTGATATCGGGATAATGCTGATGTACCAAATGGATAAGAGTATGTTCGAGAAATCCACCCCCCGCTAACACCGGTAATCCCGAAGGTTTCGCCACCACTAACACCTCGGCATCCTCGTAGAGTACCTCAAAAAAGAGCGGCACATCCGGTTCTGTCCAAGGTGGGCGCTGATAGGTCAATTGCTGCCCGATTTCCAAGACTGTATCGGGGCAAGCGGGACGACCGTTGACTAGAATTGCTCCTGATAAAATGCGATCGAGCCATTCTTCTGGGCTAGAATGGCAATATTTGCCCGTATAGTAAGCTAATAAGCTTAATCCAGCCTGATTTTTGCTAATTTTATCTCGATAAATCCAACCTTGATTGGGCATTGGGGAAGTGGGGAAGTGGGGAAGTGGGGAAGTGGGGAAGTGGGGAAGTGGGGAAGTGGGGAAGTGGGGAAGTGGGGAAGTGGGGAAGTGGGGAAGTGGGGGAATTTCCACTAAAACCCTAACACCCCAACACCCTATCTCCTGAATACTGACTTCTCACCCAATGTTCGACAAAGATAAGCAAAAATTATTAATTGACTCCAAAAACTTGAGAATATTTAAATTAACATTCCGCAATATTTATAAATTCTTAAGAATTAATTGAGAAAGATTTTTATTTAACAACGATGTTACAATGGTTACAGCGATTTTACTGAATTTCATAATGGGTTATTCTGTGCTTTTTTGGGCAGCAATGGTTGAAACCCTTGCCACACCTACAAGGTAATCCCAATTAAGACAGGTAAATCAGTCAATTTCACCCACAACGATGATCTTTTTTTTGTGTAGTTTTATTGCAAAGAAAAAGTTTTTTTGACAAAAAGCACAAAGTATGCAGGAGTAGTTATGGCAGAGTGGGAAGTGGGGAAGTGGGGAAGTGGGGAAGTGGGGAAGTGGGGAAGCCGTAAGGCGGATAGGGTAGGGCATACCCGAATCTTGGTTGAAAGACCAAAACGCTTGCAGAGCTATCCACAAGTGGACAACTAGATAGGGTTGGCTGAATAATGGTAAAACCCTTTTAAAATAAGGCTTTTGACCTGTTAAAATCCGATGTTCATGCTGCGAAAATCGGATTGGGACCCTCAAAAACCTTGCATTAGCCTTCTTATAGTACATAAACTGGTACAAAAAGAGAGGGCAACAAAGCCTGAAACGACCGGCTACTGACGACCGACGACCGACTCCTAACCCCACCAACAAACTTTTTGCTGCAAACCCTAGATAACAAGTGATATTCTAGTAGGTTCGGATAGGACATAATCTTGTCAGACGTGAGTAGGGGAAACCAGAAAGCGCAGTGATGAGCTTCGAGAATCCCTCCCATGAGCGCTTCGGGGAGTGTCAATTAATTGTATGTCTTTGGTAATTTGTACGGGTTTTCATGATTCTAGATTGACCGAGGATTTTTTAGGACATCTGGGGAGCAAATCGGTCAAATTACGTTCCTATATTATTATTTCGCCTTTTTCTTGCTTAAATGAAGCTTTTTCACCGGGAGAAGCTCTAACCTTGATTGGGTTTAGTGCGGGGGTGGTAAATGCGATCGCTTTAGCTCATTATGGGCAAGCTCAAGGGGCAAAAATTGAAGCTTTAATAGCTCTGGACGGGTGGGGAGTGCCATTAATCGGTAATTTTCCCATTTATCGCCTTAGTCACGATTATTTTACCCATTGGAGTTCCTGTTTATTGGGTAGCGGTCAAGAAAATTTTTATGCAGATCCAGCTGTAGATCATCTTAGCCTCTGGTCGTCCCCCGATCGAGTGACCGGTTGGTCTATCAATGGTAATTTTGTCCAACGCACCACAGCGTTAACTTTTTTATCGAAAATTTGGGTTAAAACCCCGTCGTTTTACGACGGCTTTAAGCTACAATGGAAAAAGCGATAACCAAGCTAAAAACTGAACCTTGACCACAGATAGTAGGGGGTTTCGTTCAGAAAAGACTTCAAATTCGGCCT
>NZ_JADBTZ010000339.1:0-8590 GCF_020245885.1 Microcystis sp. M165S2
ACCCTTTTAAAATAAAGCTTTTGACCTGTTAAAGTCCGATGTTAGTGCAAGAAAATAGGATTGGGACTTTCAAAAACCTTGCATTATCCTTCTTGTAGTACATCGCTTGGTACAAAAAACAAGGGCAACAAAGCCTGAAACGACCGGCTACTGACTCCTGACTCCTGACTCCTACCCCCACCGAAAAACTTTTTCAGCAGACCCTAAATAATCAGTTTTTAATAACCGGATTTAGTACGACCACCTGAAAATCGGTAAAACCCATCCCCCATCCCCCAACCCCCAACCCCCAACCCCCAACCCCCACCGAAAAACTTTTTCAGCAGACCCTAGTTAAGAGAATTTGCGCTGATTTTTTCGTAGGCGCGATCGATAATTCCCCGACCGCGTAAAAAGCCGGTATTAGCTCCAGGACAAAGATAGGAGAGAGTTTCTGGGTTAAAACGGTCTAAAATGGCCTGTTGCGATCGCAATTGCCGCGGCCAGTGGAAAGTTTTCGCGGTCTGTAGGGGTTGCGGTTGACCCTTGGTGTCGGGGAGAAGATGACGACCGGTAAATAAAACCCCCCCGTGACGTTGCCAGTAGAGACAGGAGGAACCGGGAGAATGGCCTGGAGTCCAAAAAGCGCTACAAGTGGGAGATAACTGGATTTCTTGGGAAAAAACGGTAATTTGACGGTGAGGAAGCAGATAAGCTTCCTGTTCCTGTAGAATAATCTCACAATTGAGCAAACTTTGCAGAAGATCGCCCTGTTTCCCCTGACCCCCGCGATGGGTAAAAAATAGGTAACGGACTCCTTTTTCTCGCAGAAAATCCCGCTCGCTCTCCTCACAGCTAGGACAATCCACCAGAATATTACCAGTATTTTCTACAATAAGATAAGAGGTTCCCCCTAGGGTTTCCCGATTAGGCGAGAAAGCGTATAAACCTTCTAGAATTAATCGAGGGGGTTTTGTGGTTTTGCTAACCTCTAAAGGAGACGATTCGGTTTCCGATCGCATGGTTTGCCTATCCAAATCACAATCAATGCGGTTTATAACTTAGCACAATCGTTGACCGGGCCGGCTGAAATTAGCCGCCTTTTACTCAAGAGAAAAGAGCCGATATGGAAATGTGGTTGTTATTAGGGATTCTGGGCGGTTTCACCTATTTTATCGTCAAGCGTAGCGTGGCCAAAATCACGACAACACCAATTTGGTTAATTTGGTTTGTCCTGATGACTCCGGCTCTAATTTGGACGGGCTGGATGTTAATCTATGGAGAGGATACCCCCATGCCGGCATTTTTGCTGATCGGTCCTTTTGTGATCTGTCCTTTTTTGTATTGGTGGTTAGTACAGAAGGGACGGGTTACTCCCCAAGAAAGTCCCCCATCACCACCGGAAACAGCGAATTTAGTCCTAGAAAATCTTGATAATCCTGCGGCTAAAAATAATTTAAAACCGATCACTGCCGAAGAGGAAAAATCCCTACGAGATTGTTTTCCTTGGGGGATTTATTATCTGCAAAATATCGATTATCGTCCCCAGGCAATTCTCTGTCGGGGCAAATTGCGAGCGGTTCCTGAAGAAGCTTATCAAGTGATTAAAAACAATGTGGAGAAGGTTTTTGGGGATCGCTTTTTATTGCTTTTCCAAGAAAGTTTTCAGGGACAACCTTTTTTCGCTCTTGTGACTAATCCCTGGCAGCAAAAAACAGAAACTATAGAAACTGAAAAAATTACTCGCCCCTTTCTTGCCCTGGGTTTATTGTTATTAACTCTCTTAACTACCACAGTCATCGGTGCAGGATTAAGTGGCATTACCTCTCAACAATTAGAAAATAATTCTAGTTTATTATTGCAAGGTTTCCCCTACAGTTTAGGCTTAATTGCTATTTTAGGACTGCACGAATTTAGCCATTATTTGACAGCAGTTAAATATAAAATTAAAACTACCTTGCCCTATTTTATCCCCATTCCTTTCTTCCTCGGCACCTTCGGGGCTTTTATTCAAATGCGATCCCCAGTCCCCACCCGCAAAGCTTTATTTGATGTGGCAGTGGCCGGTCCTTTGGGGGGTATAATTATCGCTATTCCTCTACTGTTTTGGGGATTGTCCCTCTCGGAAATAGTTCCCCTAACTAATCAAAGCAGTTTATTAAATTTTCAGGCCTTAAATCCGCAGTTTTCTTTGCTCTTGTCTATCGTAGCTAAACTAGCCCTCGGCAGTAATTTAATCGCCGGAAAAGCGATCAATTTACATCCTTTAGCGGTAGCTGGTTATGTGGGAATTATCGTTACAGCCCTCAATTTAATGCCCGTGGGTCAATTGGATGGTGGTCATATTGTTCACGCCATGTATGGGCAGAAAACCGCCATAATTATCGGTCAATTAACTCGATTATTCATGTTTATTTTAGCCCTAGTGCAGCCAGATTTTTTACTCTGGGCGATTATTCTTTTATTAATGCCAGTCAGCGATCAACCTGCATTAAATGATGTGACTGAATTGGATAATAAACGAGATTTATTAGGACTATTTTCCTTGGCTTTGTTATTAAGTATTTTGCTACCCCTTCCCGAAGCGTTGGCCCGTTGGTGGGGGATGTAAGCGACCGCATCAATCAACCTGATTTCTGGGAAAATTATCGGTCAGTTAGGGGATAAAATCCCTATCTCCCACGTCAATGTGAGTTCGATGACCCTCACCCTCGATCACTTTAACCCACAAAGCTGAAGGCTGACAACCGCTCACCGATTACTGTTATATGGTTCTCAAGGCTAATTCTCGGAGAAAAAAGCGAGTTTCTCTGAAAGCGAAGTTAGGCAAATCTAGGTTAAAATTGCTGGCTATTCCGCTAATTTTGGCGAGTTTAGGCTGGTTATACTACGATTTACGTCAGCAGTGGGCAAAACCGGAAGCGATTTTTGTTTTGGGAGGTCATGCCGATCGAGAACGTTTTGCGGCAAAATTAGCGAAGGAATATCCTGATCTACCGATTTGGGTGTCTTCCGGTAGTCCGCGACGATATGTGAGAAAGATTTTTAAAAAAGCGGGAATTCCCCCAGAACGTCTCCATCTCGATTACAATGCGCGAGATACTGTCACTAACTTTACTAGCCTAGCCGATCAACTGAAAGCCCAAGGTATTGATAGTGTCTATCTAGTCACTTCCGATAATCACATGAGAAGGGCGCGATTAGTGGGAGAAATTGTTTTTGGTAGTCGCGGAATTGTGATTAAACCGGTGACTGTTCCCTCCCAATCACCCCCCGAACCCCTAGAAAAGTCGCTCAGAGACGGTTTTAGGGCAATATTATGGATAATAACCGGTTCTACCGGGGAATTTTGGCTAAAATCCGATTCTAGTACCCATTAGTTCCCGACCCAATCAAAATAAAATTATCTTGACAAAATTACCCACTTTATGTTAAGCAAAAATACCATCTTCGCCATCTTATTGATTTTTGTGCCGCTATCGATCGCCGGTTCGCTGTTACACTGGGGCGGAACAGTAGTTTTTATCACCGCTTGTCTAGCCATTATCCCCCTAGCGGCCTACATGGGGGAAGCCACGGAAGCGATTGCGGTGGTGGTCGGGCCAAATATTGGCGGTTTGATGAATGCCACCTTTGGCAATGCCACAGAATTAATTCTCGCCTATGTCGCTTTGCGGGAAGGTTTTATCGATGTGGTAAAAGCGACGATTACTGGCTCAATTATCGGTAATTTACTCTTAGTTATGGGATTATCGATGTTTTTAGGCGGTTTACGCTTCAAAGAACAGGAATTTCAACCAATAACTGCCCGTTTAAATGCCTCGGCCATGAATTTAGCGGTGGTGGCGATTCTTTTACCCACTGCCGTGGAATTTACCTCCACGGGAGTCGGGGAAGCAGTCCTACAGCGTCTATCCGTGGCCGTGGCAGCGGTGTTAATTTTCGTCTATGGTTTAAGTCTCTTGTTTTCCATGAAAACCCACACCTATCTCTACGATGTCGGGGTTGCTGGTATCGAGGAGGAAAGCGCCACAGAAAACCCCGAAAAGCCGAAAGTCTGGTTTTGGTCTTTGATTTTATTGGTCGTTACTATCGCCGTGGCCGTAGAATCGGAGTTATTGGTGGCATCCCTAGAGGAGGCTACGGAACAGCTAGGTTTAACGGCGCTGTTTACCGGGGTGATTCTTTTGCCTATTATCGGTAATGCGGCCGAACACGCTACGGCTGTCACCGTCGCCCTTAAGAATAAAATGGATCTATCGGTATCTGTGGCCGTCGGTTCCAGTATGCAGATCGCCCTGTTTGTGGCTCCGGTTTTGGTTATCATGGGTTATATTATCGGTCAGCCCATGGATCTAAATTTTAATCCCTTTGAGTTGGTGGCAGTGGTTGTAGCGGTGTGGTTAGCTAATTCGATTAGTAGTGATGGGCGATCGAATTGGTTAGAGGGAATGTTACTCTTAGCTACCTATGCTATCCTCGCCTTGGCTTTCTTTTTCCATCCTCTCACCGCTTAAAGTTATCCCTTGCCGATATATAGACAATGACGGACGCTTTGGCTTAAGGGAGTGGTAAAACTGGCAATTTCGAGGATTTTACCGCCAGCTTTCCCTAGATTCTTCTCTAAACTCGAACTATCCTCCGATGACCACTGACCACGATAGAGAATAGCGATTCCGGTCTTTTTCAGGAAAGGCAAAGCATAGTTAACACAGATATCCACATTAGCTACCGCTCGCAAACAGACGATATCGTAAGCACAGTTATGTTTAGGGTTTTTCCCGACGATTTCCGCCCGACCTAAACGAGTTTTCGTGTTATTTAACTCTAATTTGTCAATAACTTCTTCAAGAAAATTAATCTTTTTTTGGGTGGAATCTAAGAGAGTCACCGACCAATGGGGATAGGCGATCGCAATTGGCACCCCCGGAAACCCGGCCCCGGTCCCCAAATCGATGACTGATAGGGATTTTGTCAATAGATCTGGCTGGGATTTTTGTAACCAAGCTAAACCCGATAAAGAATCCCAAAGATGTTTTTCCCAAAACTCCTCTGGTTGGGTAATTCGGGTGAGATTAAAACGTTGATTACCCTCTAAAATCAAGTCATAAAGTTGTTGAAATCGCGCTTGTATGGCCCCATCGGGTTGCCATTCTAGGGTTTCTTGCCAAAGGTCAAATAATTCGGGAAGGATCATTAATTCAGTAATCAGTAATCAGTCATCAGTTATCAGTCATCAGCTATGAGGGAAGTGGGGAATTTCAACTAATACCCCAAAACCCTAAAACCTCAACTATCTGTTTTTTCACTTTTTAATTCCCGCAAATGTCCTTGTTCAATTTTCCAGTGACGGTCAGCAATGGGGAGTAATTCTCCGGCATCGTGACTAACTACTAATAAAGTCCAGTGTTGTTTGAGACTAGCGAGAAGTTTAGCCAATTGACGACGCATCGACCAATCTAAACCGGCCGTAGGTTCATCGAGAAGTAACAGATTAGGCTGCCGGATTAACTGGACAGCGAGGGATAAACGACGCTGTTGACCTCCACTAAGATTGTGGGGAGAAGTATCCAGAGGCATATTTTCTAATCCTACCTCCTTTAAGGCCGCCGTTAGGCGATCGCTTTTAATCTCCGGATGACCGAGACGCAACTCCTCAAGGATGGTTTTACCGCAAAAATGACGTTCAGGAAACTGAAAAACGATTCCTCCTAATTGTTGCAGGTGCAGGACCGTTAATTCTTGGTCGCGCCAGTGAATTGTCCCTGCTGTTTTATCGGCAAAGCCTGCTAGAATTTCCAAAAGAGTCGTTTTTCCGGAACCACTGGGGCCGACAATCAGACCTAATTCTTGGGGAGCTAATTCGAGATTAATCCCCTGTAAAATGGGATTGAGAGCAGCGGGAGGATGATAAACCACATCTTTGAGATAAAGCATTGAGAGGAAAATAACTGGAAATTAAGTCTAGAAACCCGTTTCTATTGTGACAGATTTTTTCATTCGCTCAAGGAGACTTTTGACCATGGTGCTGAGGTTAGGTTTAACGAAAAGAATGGCGATCGGTGCTTCGCTGACTGTTATGGTAATGGTTAACTGGATTGGTCCTGGGTTAGCTGGAGATCCTTTCCGCAAAACCAATCCCCGACCGATTGGCGATAAGACCGAGGCCGCTTTTAACGCTATTTTTAAAGAAGGTAACTATCTAGAGGCCAAAAAATTAACTATTGAGGCCACAGAAAAGGAACCCCAAGAACCTTTGTCCCATGCTATGCGCGCCTCTCTTGCTTTTACCGACCAGGATTGGAACACCCTAAAAACCTACTCCGAGAAAACTAAGGAAGCGGCCAAGCAAATGCAGGCCAGCGACCCCTTAAGGGGAAATTTGTATCTAGCGGTGGGGAGTTTTTTGGAGGGAACCTACGTTTTTCAAACCGAAGGAGCAGTATCGGCTATCCCCAGATTACAACAGGTGTTTCAGTATTTGGAAACCGCAGAAAAGGTTAATCCTACGGATCCAGAATTGAATCTGTTAAAGGGTTATATGGATTTGATTTTAGCGGTTAATCTACCCTTTTCTAGTCCCCAAGAGGCAATTCAACGGCTAGAAACCTACGGAAGTCCTGATTACTTGGTCGATCGAGGTATAGCTCTAGCTTACCGGGATTTAAAGCAGTACGATCAGGCTTTGCAGTTTATCGATAACGCTCTGAAAGCGACCCCCGATAATCCAGAATTAATGTATCTGAAAGGTCAAATCCTGAGAATTCAAGGCAATACGGATAAAAATACTGGCTCTTTGAAACTGGCATTGGATTACTTTAATAATGCCCTGAAAAAACAGGAACAACTCCCCGAATCGGTCAAAAAACAGTTAAATCGCGAACACCGTAAGGTACAGGAGGAGATTAAATCCCTAGAAAGCACCGCTAATCGTTAAAAAAAAGCCTAAAAATAGTCAATATTTGGGGTTTTTATCAGTTATCAGCTTCTGAAGGCAAAAGGCAAGAGGCAAAAGGCAAATTTGGCCAAAACAGAAAATCTCCTCTTATGGTATATAAAGTAAAGGATTATTAAGCTTCGCGGAAGTTTATTAATTAAAGTTAAGAATATATTGACAAAAAAATTGGCTTGTGGTAGGGAGCAGAATTTAGCCGCACCTCCTAGCTGATTTCTTGTCAAGGGTTCACCTAAGTGTAATTGGAGATTTCATGACGGCAACGACGGATAAATTGCATGGGGAGTTGATCACCTCGATCGAGCCAGACTTTAAACTGAAAGATATTATTAAAAGCATTCCCAAAGAATATTTCCAGAAAGACCAGGTTAAAGCTTGGTTTGGAGTGATTACGAATATTTTGGCGGTCATGTCCGGTTATGCAATGCTAGTTTATTCTCCCTGGTATTTACTGCCTTTAGCTTGGATTTTCACTGGTACAGCTTTAACGGGATTCTTTGTGATCGCGCATGATTGCGGTCATCGGTCTTTTGCTAATCGACGCTGGGTTAATGATCTTGTCGGTCATATTTTCCTCTTACCGCTTATCTATCCCTTCCACTGCTGGCGTTTCCTGCACGATCGCCATCATACTAAAACTAACATGGTAACTATAGATAATGCTTGGGATCCGTGGGAATTAGAAGCTTTTAACTCAGCTAATCCCCTAGTGCGTCTCTTTTATCGCGGCATTCGCGGACGTTTCTGGTGGCTTGGTTCGATCGCCCACTGGGCTATTCTACACTTCAACATCGAACAATTCAAGGAGAACGAACGGGAAAAAGCGCGCTTTTCGATGATTGTCGTCCTAGTTTTTGCCGCTATTTTTTTCCCAACCCTCATTTTCTACACTGGTGTCTGGGGATTGGTTAAATTTTGGGTGGTACCTTGGTTTGTCTATCATTTTTGGATGAGTACCTTTACCCTTGTCCATCACACGGACCCGGATATTCAATTTTCCTATCCCGAAGACTGGAATCAAGCTTTAGCGCAACTAGAAGGGACAGTTCACTGTAGCTATCCCCGTTGGGTAGAAATTCTCTGTCACGATATTAATGTCCATATCCCCCATCATATCTCGACGGCGATTCCTTCCTATAACCTCCGCAAAGTTCACGCTAGTCTCAAAGAAAATTGGGGTAGTCACCTGAAAGAAACCGAGTTTTCTTGGGCATTAATGCAGCGAATCGTTGATTATTGCCATATTTTCAACTCCGAAACCGCCTACAAAACCTTTAAGGAAAGCCGCGGTTAAATCAGTTATCAGTTATCAGTTATCAGTTATCAGTGGGTAAGTTATCAGCTATCAGATTTGAGTTTGAAGTGACAGTATTAAATAGGGTTTGCGGCAAAAAGTTTTTCTTGGGGGCAGGGTGTGGGGTGTGGGGTGTAGGGTTTTACCGATTTTCATCTGCTCAATTACCTAATTTTCAGGGAAAAAGTCCCGGAATTTTCCCCCTGATCACTCCCAGTCCGGTACTTTTTGATTGACAAAAAGTCTAAAAGTCTTACCCAACAAGGTTTTTAGATTTATTCAGCCAACCCTAAATAGGGTTTGCTGAAAAAGTTATTGAAAAGCACAGGTCTCTTAATCAATGATTTCACTTAGCTACAAGC